>JAGNOB010000028.1 GCA_017990305.1 Leucobacter sp. | reverse complement strand
GTGCGGGCGCAGTACAGATTCTGAGGTGATCTGTCCGGCGTAACAGTCCTTTGTCTCACACTCGAATGGCTCGCCAAGCGCGACCACGGCGACCGGCTCGTGTTGAGCCGAGAACGCCGTGATCGCGGAGCTCGCTGGGACGCGAATCACTAGGCCCAGCCGTCAGGGACGAGGCCGAACGCGGAGACAAGCGAGTAGATGAATGCCAGGCCAAAGACCCCGATGAGCAGGCCCTGGATGACCGGGTGCGAGATCCACCCCGCCCGCCACACGGGCTCCTGGTCTCCGAACTTCCGAGCGCGGCGCAGCATGAGCACGGGCACGATCGACATGATCGCGCCGGCGAAGCCGCCGGCGTAGCCGAGCGCGGACACGAAGCCGGCGAGCTTGAACACGCCGATGAGGAAGGCCGGAACCGCGATAAGCGCGATCGCCGCAACGCGGTAACCGGGTGCGCCCTCGGCCGGCCACTTGAAGCGGTCGAAGATGTTCGTCATGAGGGTGAGCGCGATCGCCCAGAACGAGGTCATCATCGCGAGCACGGCGAAGATGTTGGCCATGTAGTAGGCGGCGTTGCCGAGCTGCTCACCCCACGCTACTGTCACGACCTCGGTGATGCCCTCGGGCCCCATCATGCCGAGCGCGGCGAGCGGGACGAGTGCGAGGAGGAAGCCCGTCGCGCACATGCCAACGACGATCGCGCGCGGCAGGGCGCGGGGGTTGCTCGCCGCGAGCCCGCGTGCGAGCTCCGGAACCGTGTACTGCGCGATGAACGCGAAGACGGCGAGGTTCACGATCGGAATGATGAAGTACGGCTTGACGTAGGTGAGGTTGGCGATGTCGATCCCCGGGCCGACAAACGTCCACCCGCACAGCACCAGGATGAGCACGAGCATCGCGATCGTGATCGCCTGCTCGGAGCGGCCGGTGGCCTTGAGCCCGAACCACACGACGAGCACGCCTGGGATGAAGAACAGGAGGCTGCCGACGGCCTCGGGCACGCCGATCAGCTCAGAGAGGATCCGCCCGCTGCCCGAGGTGTAGGCGATGAGCGCCCCAAGGCCGTTCACCGCGACACCGGCGAAGACGAGCCAGGAGCCGGTGTTGCCGAGGTACTTCTTCGCGAGCCCGGCGAGCTGCAGCGGCTCCTTCGTGCGCAGCGCGACCTCGGCGATGTACAGCATCGATGCCGTTGTGAGGAAGCCCGCGACGACGAGGGCGATGAGCAGCGCGGGGAAGCCGCCGGTGCGTGCACCGTAGGGCAGCGCGAGAATGCCCGCGCCGATGTTCGCGCCGAAGATGATGGCGACGCCCTGTACGAACGTAATTGTCGTGCTGTGCGGCTTGGCCGTTGCCGTCTGGGCGGCTGCGCCCTGCTGGGAAGCGGTAGTCATGTTGTGTCTTTCTGTGTTCAGTTCTCGGGCTCCGCGCATGCTTCGGTGTGACCGCGCGAAGCGGCAACGGAGCGTGCACGGGAGGCCCTGCCCATGCAGCTCCGCAGGGCACATTTCACCATATGGGCTGAGGAATCACGGCCCCTCATCCCAAAAGGATGAATTCGAAAGCAGATCTCATCCCCCGGGGTGGATCTGCTCGCAAACGAACAATCCTAGCCTGAGTCAGGGGAGACATATCGCCAGAAGGCGCCCCGCACCCACACGAATTTGAGAGCGCAGCACAGCACACCATGAGCGATTCCGCACGACGGTCACACATCCTAACGACGGCACTGAATCAGGGCCTGCTCCACGAGGAGCACGCACCGCTCGTCGCCTTCCTCGACTGGGAGCGGGTGGGGCTCAACGTTGATCACCTGCTGCGTGCCTTCCCCGCAGACATCCCCGTGCTCCACGCCTTCGCGGTGAAGGCGAACCCGCTCGTGCCGGTGCTCGCCAGGCTGGGTGAGCTCGGCATGGGCGCCGAGGTCGCGAGCGATGGCGAGCTCAGCGCGGCACTCGCTGCGGGTATCGCCCCAGAAAAGCTCGTGTTCGACTCACCTGCGAAGTCGTGGGGCGAGCTCCGCCGCGCCCTTGGCCTTGGCACATCACTGAATGTCGACAACTTCCAAGAGCTCGCACGGGTCAGGTCGATCCTCGCGGAGAGCGGCTCTGCTTCGGAGATCGGGATCCGCCTCAACCCGCAGGTCGGCGCCGGCGCGATTGCGGCGATGAGCACGGCGAGCGCACACTCGAAATTTGGCGTGCCGCTGCGCGACCCCGGCGTGCGCGAGCAGCTCATCGAGGCGTATCTCGCGTCACCCTGGCTCAGGCGCGCTCACACGCACGTCGGCTCCCAGGGCTGCCCGCTCCCGCTCATCGCGGAGGGGGTCAACGAGCTCGTGCGCTTCGCCGATGAGGTGAATGCGCGGGCGGGGTATGCGCAGATCCGCACCCTCGATATCGGGGGCGGGCTGCCGGTCGACTTCGAGACCGACAACCCAATCTCCGCCTTCGACGACTACGTCGCAGCGCTCGAGGAGGGTGCCCCGCGGCTGTTCTCTGGCGACTACGAGATCGTCACGGAGTTCGGGCGCAGCATCCTCGCAAAGCACGGCTTCATCGCCGCGTTCGTGGAGTACACCAAGGAGGTCGGAGGCCGCCGGGTCGCAATCACGCACGCCGGGGCGCAGGTCGCCACGCGCACGGTCTTCATGCCAGAGGCGTGGCCGCTCAGGGTCGAGGGTTTCACCGGGGGCGGCGCCGTGAAGAGCACGGCGCAGACCGCAGTGCATGACGTCGCGGGGCCGTGCTGCTTCGCCGGCGATCTCGTTGCCCGCGGCCGCGAGCTTCCCGTGCTCGAACAGGGCGATCTCGTGGCGCTGCTCGACACCGGCGCGTACTACGCGAGCAACCCCTTCCACTACAACTCACTCCCGGTGCCGCCCGTGTACGGCGTCGAGTTCGAGGGCGGGGCAGCCGAGTTCACAACGATCCGCGCCGCCGACCTCGTGACGGTGTAGCGGCCTTCGTCCGCACTGATGCGGGCGAAGGCGCACGACGTGGCCGCCGCAGGGATACTTCCCTGCGGCGGCCACGTCGCTGTCGCTACCGCGAGTTAGCGCAGCGAGGTACGACGATCCACCGAACGGGCGCCCCACCATGCGAGCAACGCCGCCGCGATGAGCGGCATGATGACCACGCCGAGGCCCAGCACGCTGGGCGTCGAGTTTGCGGCTGGATCGGCTACCGCGGCCATAAAGTCCGTGAGCATCCCCTCGGCGACCAGGCTGCCGACGTCGGGCCCGGTCATCCGAATGCCGATCGGGATGAAGAGCAGCCCCGCGAGGTTCACGATCTGCATCACGAAGTACAGGACAATGGTGCCGATCACCGGGGCGCCGAAACCGAGGTGGTTGAAGCGCGCCTCGGCGCCCACCGACATGGCCGTCGCACCCGCGATCACCGCGAACACGAGCTGCAGTACGAGCGCACCGCCGATGAACCATGCCATCTGCGGATCGAGCGTCGTCAGCGCTTCTCGCAAGAAACCGAAGGCGCCCTGGCCCTTCATGAGTGCGAACGCGATGGCGGCGAGCACCAGGCCACCGAGCGTGATGAGCAGCGCTGCGAGACCCACAACGAGCCCGTGTAGCACCTTGGCAGCGTAGATCGCACGGCCGCGCACCGGCAGCGTCATGGTGAAGTAGCCCTCGGCACCGTACATCGTGCGCCAGTAGTTCGCGACGAGCACGGCAAGGACGACCAGGGTGAACACGAGCGTCACACCGATGCCAAGCCCGAAGGAGAGGCCACCGATGAACGGGACCCGGAGAGCCGCGATTGCAAAGAACGCGATGATTGCGAGCAGCATTATGCCGACCGCAGGCAGCAGGGTTCGCTTCGTGGTGCGGAACTCCTGCGCGAACAATGTGCCGATCATGCTGCGTACACCTTTCGGAAGAGTGCGTCGAGGCTGACGCCGTGTTCTGCGCGCAGCTCGTCTGCGTCGCCCTGCAGCAGTACCTGGCCGCCGCGGAGGAAGACAACCGAGTCGACGATCGACTCGACGTCTTGGATGAGGTGGGTGGAGACGAACATGAGCGCGTCGTCGGCGAAGTTTGAGATGATCCCGCGGAGGATCACGTCGCGGGACGCCGGGTCGACGCCCGAGATCGGCTCGTCGAGGAGGTACACGTGAGCGCGGCGGCTCATCGCGAGCGACACCTGGAGCTTCTCGCGCATGCCCTTCGACATCTCCTTCAGGCTGCGATCCCACGGGAGGCCAAAGAAGTCGACCATCTCGCGGGCCTTGGCCGCATCGAAGTCGGTAAAGAACCTCGCGTACTGCGCGATCGAGTCTTGTGCTTTGTGGTAGTCAGGCAGGAAGGAGGCGTCGGGCAAAAACGAGACGAGCGCCTTAGATTCAGCACCGGGAACGTGGCCCGCAATACGCGCCTCGCCCTCCCAGTCCGCGAGCACGCCCGCAAGGATCTTCAACAGCGTCGTCTTCCCCGAGCCGTTGTCACCCATGAGGCCGACGATCTGGCCAGCCGCGAGGCTGAGGTTGAGGTTGTGGAGGGCGGGGCGACCACGATAGGCCTTGGTGAGGCCGCGTACCTCGATGGCTGGCGGTTCCGCCAGTAGCTGCTGCTCGGTCATCAGGTGTCCTTCCGGTCGGCGCCGGGCGCGGTCTTCGCGGCCCAGCGTGATGCAAGTAGTTGAGTGGTTTCCGTGAGGCTCATGCCGAGCCCGCTCGCGGTGTCGACGAGAGTGTCAGCGGTGGCTGCGGCGAGCGCGACGCGTGCCGCCTCGATCGCAATGAGGTCGCTCGTGACGAAGCGGCCAGCGGTGCGCTCGGGCACCGTGAGCCCGAGTCGGTCGACCTCACCGAGCGCCTTCTGCACGGTGTTCGGGTTCACACCAAGCTCGAGCGCGAGCTCGCGCACCGACGGCACCCTGAGGCCGCTGAGCCACTCACCCGAGGCGATCCGCCGTCGGAACTCGTCGACGAGCTGCGCCCAGATGGGCCGGGAATCGTCGAGCTGCATACTGCGGTCCTTCCTGCGGGGTGCGGGTTACAACCCCGTCGTGTATCACTGTATTACGACAGTGATACAGATTGCAATAGGCAATGCATATACGGTGGATCCGTGAGCAGCTCCGACCCCGACACAAGCGCCCCCTGCCCCTGCGGGCTCGGCAGCCCCTACGCGGAATGCTGCGGCCCGATCCACGACGGCCGCCCGGCGCCGACAGCAACCCAGCTCATGCGATCGCGCTACTCCGCCTTCGCGCTCGGCCTGAGCGAGTACCTGTTGCGGAGCTGGCATGTGAGCACGCGGCCCGTCTCGCTCGAGCTCGACAACGACACGAGGTGGCTCCGGCTCATCATCGAGTCCGCGGAGCAGGGCGGCCCGTTCGACACCGGAGGCACGGTCACGTTCGCCGCGATTGGCCGGACACCCGAGGGGCGCTTCGAGCAGCGCGAGCGCAGCAGCTTCGTCCGCGAGGGCGGCGACTGGTTTTACGTGAGTGGCGCAGAACCGCAGCCTTAGACCGCCAAAGCCTCAAGGAACGCACAGAGCTACTAGCCAGGTTCCATCGAGCCACCTAGGCTCAATCCATGGAAACGATCAGTGATCTCATTGCAACCTGGGGCGACACGTTCTGGACCTGGCTCGTTCTCCCGGTCGTCGTTGTCCTCGGCCTGTACCTCACGGTGCGCTCGGGGGTTGTGCAGTTTCGGCTGATCCCGGACATGTTCCGCACGCTCACCGACAAGACCCCGAAGGACGAGGAGGGCAAGCCTCAGTCGGTCTCCGCGTTCCAAGCATTCACAATATCCGCGGCCTCCCGCGTCGGCGTCGGCAACATTGCCGGCGTCGGAACCGCGATCGCCGTCGGCGGCCCCGGTGCGGTGTTCTGGATGTGGCTCATGGCTTTCATCGGCGGAGCTTCCTCGTTCGTCGAGTCCTCACTCGCGCAGCTCTACAAGACGAAGGACGCGACAGGCTTCCGTGGCGGCCCCGCGTACTACATGCAGCGCGGGCTCGGCGCCCGATGGATGGGCGTCCTCTTCTCGGCTGTCCTCATCGTGTGCTTCCCGATCGCGTTCTCTTCGCTCCAGGCCAACACGATCCAGGCGACGCTGTCCGGCAGCTTCGGCGGCCAGACCCCTTCGTGGCTGCCGCTCGTCACTGGCGCAACCCTCGCGATCCTCATGGCCGCCGTCATCTTCGGCGGCGTGCGGCGCATCGCATCCGTCACCCAGACACTCGTCCCGCTCATGGCACTGCTCTACCTCCTGCTCGGCCTCATCATCGTCGCCCTGAACTTCCAGGAAATCCCCGGCGTCTTCGCCACCATCTTCACCTCGGCATTCGGCGCACAACAGGTGACAGGGGCGGCGCTCGGCTACGTGATCCTGACAGGCATCAAGCGCGGCATGTTCTCGAACGAGGCGGGCCTCGGCTCCGCGCCAAACGCCGGCGCATCCGCGGCTGTCACCCACCCCGTCAAGCAGGGCCTCGTTCAGACCCTCGGCGTCTACTTCGACACGTTCCTGATTTGCTCGATCACCGCGTTCATCGTGCTCGTCGCCGCGCCCGACCTCGCTGGCGCCGACAAGGGCATCGCCCTGACGCAGAGTGCGATCTCGAGCGCGCTCGGGCCGTGGGCGAACGTGCTGCTCACCATCATCATCTTCTTGCTCGCGTTCTCGTCGATCCTCGGCAACTACTACTACGGCGAATCAAACATCGAGTTCTTGAGCGCTGGCAAGCGCGTGCTCACCGGCTACAGGGTCTTTGCCGTCGCCGCGGTGTTCGCTGGCGCCATCGTCTCCGCAGACATCGTCTGGAACCTCGCCGACGGCATCATGGGCGTGATGGCCCTCATCAACCTCGTCGCCATCGCGCTGCTCTCGGGCGTCGCGTTCAAGCTGCTCCGCGATTACACGCAGCAGCGCAAGGCCGGGCGTGACCCCGTCTTCACGCGAGATCGTCTCCCAGAGCTTCGCGGCGTCGAGCAGTGGGCCGACGAGCGATCTGTCACCGGTCGCATCGATCTGCCTTCACCCGAGCGGCCATCTGGGTCGGGTCGCTGAGCCTTCTCCCCGCGGGGAGCTACATCTCGCGCACCGCGTTACGCAGGGTGCCAAGCAGCCGGCACAGGGAGGCGTAATCCTCATCCGAGAGCTCGATCGAGCTTGCGATGTCGAGGGGCACGAGTAGCACCTGCTCCTTCAGTGCGCGCCCCCTGTCCGTGCAGAACACACGCACCTGTCGACCGTCCGTCCCGACGCGCTCACGCGCAATGAAGCCCTCGGCTTCAAGACGGGCGAGGATCGGAGACACCGTGCCGGAATCAAGGTCGAGCTCCGCGCACAGTTCAGAGACCGTGCGGCCATCGGCGTCCCACACAGCGTGCATCGTCAAGTACTGCGGGTACGTGAGATCAAACTCAAGGAGCTTTCTTCGGTACGCGCCAACCATGGCACGTGAGGCTACATACAACTGAAAACTCAGCCGGTCTGCCAGCGCAGCTGGCACCTGAATCTGGTGTGCGTCCTTCACAGCATTCCCCCTTCAGCAGCACGCCGGCTGACAGGAGGTTCCCCCAAACCACTGCCAGCACACGTTTGCGTGTGTCACTGAGACTATCGGGTGATGCCCGAACGCGTTAGCCCCGCAGCGCCTCTCGCGTGGTCACCTCGGGCCTGAGGTCCAGCCGCCGAAGCAGCTGAGCGTTCAGGGCGACGACCACAGTCGAGAGCGACATCAGGATCGCGCCGACAGACATCGGCAGCACAAAGCCGACCGGGGCCAGCACACCTGCTGCCAGCGGAACGGCGAGCAGGTTGTAGCCAGCCGCCCACCACAGGTTCTGGCGCATCTTCCGGTATGTCGCTTTCGAGAGCTCGATGACCGACACGACCGAGCGCGGATCGTCACTCGCGAGGATCACGCCGGCCGACGCAATCGCAACGTCAGTTCCCGCACCAATTGCGAGCCCGACGTCTGCCTGCGCGAGCGCCGGCGCGTCGTTCACGCCATCGCCAACCATCGCAACCCGTCGCCCCTCAGCCTGCAGTTTGAGCACCTCAGCGGCTTTGTCCTCTGGCCGCACGCCCGCGAGCACCCGGTCAATGCCGAGCTCCTGTGCGACAGTATTCGCGACAGCCTCAGCGTCACCAGTAATCATCACGACCTGCACACCGAGGGCGTGCAGCGCACGGACCGCGTCACGCGACTCCTCGCGGATCTCGTCACTCAGTGCGAGCGCACCAATAACCGCGCCGTCGCGCAACACGTGCAGGATGATCGCGCCCCGCTCGCGCCAGGTATCTGCGACGCCCAGTTCCGCGGCGCCCTCCTCCTCGAGGAGGTACGGGCCGCCGACGCGCACGGTGGCACCGCCGACAGTTGCGGTGACGCCCACGGCCGGGGAGGATCCGAAGTCGGTCGAGGCAGGCACCTCGAGGCCTCGCTCTCGGGCGGCGCGGACGATGGCCTGGGCGAGCGGATGCTCGCTGTCCTGCTCTGCTGCTGCGGCAAGCGCGAGCACCTGATCCTCGCTATGCCCTTCAGACACCTCAACCTGGGTGACAACGGGCTCGCCCTTGGTGAGGGTGCCTGTCTTGTCGAACAGCACGGAGTCGACGAGGCGCATGCTCTCAAGCGCAAGCCGATCCTTCACAAGAATGCCGGCACGCGCAGCTCGCTCCGTCGCGATCGAGACGACGAGGGGGATCGCGAGCCCGAGCGCGTGCGGGCACGCGATGACAAGCACGGTAATAGTACGCACGATGGCGTCATCGGGGTTCCCTACGAGCGTCCACACGATCGCGGTAATCACGGCGGCCCCGAGTGCGAACCAGAACAGCCAGCCGGCTGCCGTGTCGGCAAGGCGTTGCGCCCGCGAGGACGAATTCTGAGCCTCGGTCACGAGCCGCTGAATCCCGGCGAGCGCAGTGTCATCACCGATCGCCGTCACCTCGATGCGCACACCCGAATCGGTCGCAACGGTGCCGGCAGAAACCATGTCTCCGACAGCCCGGCCGACGGTGCGCGACTCACCCGTCACCATCGATTCGTCGAACGATGCACGTCCATCGACGACTCGGCCGTCTGCCGGCACGCTGCCGCCGGGCCGCACGACGACAACGTCACCGACCCGCAGATCGCCGGGTGAGATCTTCACGATCTCGCCGTGTTCAACCCGCTCAGCCTCGTCTGGCAGCAGCGCAGCAAGTGAATCGAGCGCCGAGGTCGTCTGCGCAAGCGAGCGCATCTCGATCCAGTGGCCGAGCAGCATGATTACGACAAGCAGCGCGAGCTCCCACCAGAAGTCGAGCTCGTGGCTGATGAGCCCGAGGGTGGCCGCCCACGAGGCAAAGAATGCAACCGTGATCGCGAGCGCGATGAGCAGCATCATGCCTGGCTTGCGCGCCTTGATCTCATCGACGGCGCCAACCAGGAACGGCTTGCCGCCCCAGACATACATCACCGTGCCGAGCACCGGCGAAATCCACGCAAGCCACCCAACATCGGGAAGCTGGTATCCGACGATCGACGCGAACATGCCGGAGAGGGCAACGGTCGGGATCGCGAGCACGAGCATAATCCAGAACATGCGGCGGTACTCAGCGACGTGCCCCTCGTGGCCACCGTGGCCCGCGTGGCCGTCGTGACCGTCGTGGCCTTCGTGACCGCCCTCGTGGCCGCCGTGGCCGTCGTGGCCGTCGTGGCCGTCGTGGCCGTCGTGGGGGTCATGTTCAGCGTGGGCGTCGTGCCCTGCCGTATGCTCCGGGAGCGCTCCGTGCTGAGCGTGGCCCTCGTGGCCCGCGTGCGTATCGTGTTCTGTCGTCATGATTCCCCCTCGCAATGCCGTAGACACTCCCACCATACCCACTGGGGGTATCTTTCGCGAGAGTCGCCCTGCCCCGAGGCTATTCCTATGCGCCAGCTTCGGCTAGCCCTAGGATCGAAGAATGGAGACTTCTGCGTTTACCTGCATCCTCTGGGACGTCGACGGAACGATCGCCGACGCATCCAAGGGCATGTTCGCTCGCCTCACCGCCGTGCTTG
>JAGNOB010000027.1 GCA_017990305.1 Leucobacter sp. | reverse complement strand
GGCTTGGCGGCACGAGGCGCGCCCTGCTCGAGATTCACGAGGGCGCCGTAGAGGGTGCAGTGAAGGAGAAGCGCGCCGAGGAGAAGGGCGACGTCGGCTTCGACTTCGATAGCCTGTTCCCTGAGGCTGCTGAGGATGCCGGAGGCAGCGCGGAGACCGTCTCGCTCGTGCCTGAGCGGCCCGAGTGGACGAAGAAAGACAAGCTTGCCTTTGAGCGGGAAATGCTCGGGTTGTACGTGTCGGATCACCCGCTGCGCGGGCTCGAGACCACACTCGCGAAAGAAGCCTCAGCGACCGTCGAGCAGGTGACAAACCCCGACGCGAACTTCGACGGCGAGACTGTCGTGATCGCTGGCCTACTCACGAGCGTGCAGCACCGTACCGCGAAGTCTGGCAACCTCTACGGGATGGCGACTATCGAGGACTTCACCGGCGAGATCCAAGCGCTGTTCATGGGGAAGTCGTACCAGGAGTTTGGGCCGATGTTGCAACCGGACTCGGTTGTCGCGCTCCGCGGCAAACTCAACGCGCGCGACGATGGCATGTCCATGCACGCCTACGGTGTGCGCGGGGTCGATACCTCGGTGCAAGACGAAGCTGGCGCGCTCACGCTGACGCTGACTGAGTCGCGCGCCACGCAACCGCTTATGGAGGAGCTCCAGTCGACGCTGAAGCGGCACCCGGGCGACTCGGAGATTCGCTTAAACCTCATCACTCCGCACGCGGTGCGGGTGTTTGAACTGCGCGAACAGGTGCGGATCTCCGCCGACCTGTTTGGCGAGCTCAAGGGATTGCTGGGGCCGCGCTGCCTCATGGACGTAGAGGAGTTGGTGTCGTGAACGAACTGCAGGAGCGGATCATCCGCGAGCTCGGGGCGAAACCCGAGATCGACGTTGCCGCCGAGGTTGAGCGCCGGGTGGCGTTTCTTGCCGACTATGCCGCAGGGATCCCCGGGGTTCGAGGATACGTTCTCGGCATTTCCGGGGGACAGGATTCCTCGCTCGCCGGGCGGCTCGCCCAGCTCGCGGTCGAGCGGTTGCGTGAGCGCGGTGTCGAGGCGGAGTTCTGGGCGATGCGACTGCCGTACGGCGTGCAGCACGACGAAGACGATGCGCAGCTCGCGCTCTCGTTTATTCAGCCTGACCACACGGCGACAGTGAACATTGCTGCCTCCGTCGACGGCATGGTCGCTGCCCTGAACGATGCGACGGGCGAGCCGGTGAGTGACTTCAACAAGGGCAACGTAAAGGCGCGTGCGCGGATGGTGGCGCAGTATGGCCTCGCGGGGGATCGGGGCCTGCTTGTTATCGGCTCTGACCACGCCGCGGAGGCGATCACTGGGTTCTTTACGAAGTTCGGTGACGGCGCAGCCGATGTCGTCCCGCTGCAGGGGCTCACGAAGAGCCAGGGCGCAGAACTGCTGCGCGCGCTCGACGCACCTAACCGGCTCTGGGAGAAGGTGCCGACTGCTGACTTGCTCGACGGCAAGCCCGGAGAGACCGACGAATCGAGTCTCGGGGTGACCTACCCGGAGATCGACGCGTACCTGCGCGGCGAGACGGTCTCCGTTGCAGCACGAGAAAACCTCGAGCGGCGCTACCTGGCAACCGATCACAAGCGGCGGGTGCCCGTTGGACCGAACGATAACTGGTGGAGCGTCGGCTCCGACCGAAACGGTGGAGAGGAGACACGATGACGACGACGTTTGTGCTTGGCGGGGGATGCTACTGGTGCCTCGACGCTGCCTACCGAGCGCTCCGTGGCGTCACGGCCGTGAGGTCGGGCTTCACTGGTGGCGCGACGACCGACCCGACCTACGAGGCTGTATGCACGGGGCTCACGGGCCACGCTGAGGTCGTCGAGGTCGAATTCGACGAGACTGTGCTCCCGGCGTCGGTCGTTCTCGATGCGTTCTTCACGATGCATGATCCACGGCAGCTCAACCGACAGGGTAATGATGTCGGCACCCAGTACCGATCGGCAATGTTCTATGCCGATGACGCGCAGCGGGAGCTCTTTGAAGCGGCGCGCGAGCGAGCGGACGAGGCCTGGGGCGGTGGGGTGGTGACTGAGATCTCACCCCTCGGCCAGGTGTTCGCGGGTCCCGACGAGCATCAGGACTTCTTCGCCAAGAACCCAACTCAGGGGTACTGCCTTGCGGTCGCGGTGCCGAAGGTGAATAAGATCCGCGCAGGATTCGCCGAGTATCTCGTATGATTTCGCTATGGCTGAACATTCTTCTGTTAGTGAACCCATCCTGAGGCACGACAGCGGGGTAAGCGCTCACTCGGCGACTTCGAACGGAACGCTGATAGTGAGCGGGGCGTTCGTGTTGCGGCCATTGGCGCTCTTCTTCCGTGTCGTCTCGCTTGTGCTTATCGCCGCTGGCATCGTACGTATTACCGGAATCTTCGGCCCGGACCCCGGGTGGGCCTCATTCACGTTCTACACCGTGCAGAGCAACGTTCTGTGTCTCATCTGGATGGTGTTGCTCGTGCTCGTCACCGTGCGTGATATCGGCACGACAGGGCCGCGCGGGCACTCGACGCCGTCCGCACGGTGGAGCGCAGCCATCATGATGGCGATCACGATCACCATGCTCGTCTACCTCATCGTCTTGGTGCCAGCGACGTTCGTGCAGGACAGCGGCTACGTGCCGTTCTCACTCACTGACAACCTCATCCACATCATCACCCCGTGTCTGCTGATTGTCGATTGGCTCCTGTTCGTGCCCAAGGGGCGCGTTCGCGGGTTTGATCCGCTGCTCTGGGCAGGCATCCCGCTGCTGTACCTGGTGTTCGCGTTCACCTACAGCGGCCTCGGCGGCGAATTCTCCCCGGGACAGCGGTACCCCTACCCCTTCCTTGACGTCGACGCCCACGGCGTCGTTGGGGTTGTGCTTCGTGTGCTGGCGCTCGCAGTTGCCCTCATCGGAGTCGGCTACGCGTACTTCGGGCTTGACCGCGTGCTGTCGCGTCGTGCGCGGTCGACGACGCCTCACGTCACCACCGGTTAGGCGCTCGCGAGCGTTGGGGTAAACCCGTCGCCAGTGTCCGTGAGGCCGGAGTCTGCGAGGCCGGATTCCGTTAGGCCTGCGTCCGCGGCGGCTTCCGTCGCCCCGGCGTCCGCGGCTGCTTCCATCACCCCTGCGCCCCGCGCTTCCGGCACCGGGCTCTTCACGAACACTGATACGCCGAAGCGCACGTCGTGACCGATGCCGTCGGCGTCGATCTCGACCGAGGTTCCCCGCTTCTCATCGGCCTCCCAAGCTCGTACTCGGAGCTTTCCAGTGACGACGACGCGGTCACCCTTGCTGAACGAACTTTTTGCGTGTTGCGCGAGGCCACGAAACGTGTTCACGGTGAACCAATTAGTGTCGCTGTCGGTCCATTCCTGCTTCGTCGCGTCGTAGCGACGCTCGGCGCTCGCGAGCCGGAACGTGCAGAATGCCGTGCCGCCCGCCGGTGTGAAGAGTTTGGGGTCGGTCGCGATCTGACCAATCGTGCTGAAATGCTGGGACATGTCTGCTCCTGTTCGCTGGATTGCAGCCCCGGTGCCGGCTGCGAACGACGGGATCCAAGGGCTGGTCGTCGTTCCACCCAGAGTGCCCTGAGGGTGTTGCTCACACGCCGGGGCGCGTCAGAATGTGGACAATCACTGGCATTCGGACGCAGCGTGGTCCTTGTGGGGAATGCTCACAGCTTCCCCTCGTCGACGAGACTTGCGCTGCCCATAGACTGAGTGCATGGTTGTGAATCAAGCCCGTCGAACGTCTGCCGCGATTGCAGGCGCGTTGTTGCTCGCGCTGGGGCTCAGCTCCTGCTCGCTGCTTGAGGGGCCGACGCCGACAACGCCAGAGCGGCCGCAGATCGAGCAACCGGCGGAACCAGCGGAATTCGTCCCGGGTGGCTCGGCCGAGGAGAACCTCCCGTTCTTCCGGCAGCTGCTTGTCGACTATGCCGCGGGGGAGCAGCCGATTCAGGGGCAGCCCATCGTCGACGCGGTTGCCGCAGGCGGATTCGACAGAGCCGAGATGCAGGTGTCTTACGACCAGTCGAAGACGAATCTGGTGGCGGACAGCATCTACGTCGCTGTGCGCGCAGGTGAGACCTGTCTCATCGGTCAGCTCGTCACTGAGGGGCGCGAGGTCGCTGCGGAGGCGGTCGCTGCGGTTGGCCCTGATCGCAATGTCTGCTTGATGGGTGACACTCGGCCGATCGACTGGTAGTCGCTCCGTGCCGCGTCACCAGTAGACCGGGTATTTCGTAGTTCCAAAGGCCGAGCGCACAAGCCCGGCGAGTACGAGCGCCACCGAGACGAGGCTGTTGAGCGCCGAGCAGGGTGTGCGAATGTGGCGCAGGGATTGCCCGCGCGCCTAGCTCACCTCCCACAGTAAACGGTAGAAGGCGATCCTCTCCGGATCCGCTTCGCAGCCGTAGCCCTCGTACACGTGTTGCTCGAACCCTGGCCCGTAGTTCCACTCGGTGCTCCAGGCCGCGACTGCGAGATCTGCCCAGGGGTCGCCGACACCGAGGTCACCGAGGTCGACGTGGGCGGCGAATGACCCCTCGGAACTGATGAGCGTGTTCGGCGCGCACGGGTCTCCGTGGCAGACGACGGCGTTCGTCACCGGCGGCGGATCGCGAAGGATCTCCCGCACGCGGGCGATGCTGAGCCCGCGATAGGCCGGTGCCCAGTCTGCTGGGCCATCGCCCGTGCGGATGCGGTGTTCGAACTGCGCCGCTCGGGTGGCGAGGTCCCAGCGGTATGGGCAAGCGGCCACAGGGAGAGTGTCGTGGAGCTGCCGCAGCCCTGCCCCAATCGCGCGGGCCGCGGTCACCGGCTCGGCGATCCACCGCGGAGAGACCGCGGATTCACCGGCGAGCGCTGCGGTGATAAGCCACGATCCGCTCGCGTCGGATCCCTGGTCGAGGACCATTGGCGCGATGGCGCCGTGCTCGAGGGCCCAGCGGAGTCGTGCCGCCTCCGCTGCGAGATCAATCTCAGGCGTCCCTGCCGTGACCCACTTCACATAACGGGCCCCGTCTCCCGGGCCGTCATCGCGGAATGTCAGCCCGCCGAGTCCGTTGACCCACACCGCTTCCAGCTTCCGGCCAGCCGTGAGTTCCCGCACTGACGGCGGCACCGTGACCGGCCCCTGCGGGATCTGGGCAAGGGGCAGCCGCAATTCGCTCATGGACTCGATTCTCACACAGGCGTATGACGCGGTGAGAGCGGGTAGAGTAGACGGCGATAGATTCCACTTTTGTGAAACAGGGAGTTCGGGGCGCACGCGCCCGGAAAACATATGGCTGAATACATTTACCAGATGAGCCGCGCGCGCAAGGCAGTCGGCGAAAAGCTGATCCTTGACGACGTATCGATGTCGTTCCTGCCGGGCGCGAAGATCGGCATGGTCGGTCCGAACGGCGCCGGTAAGTCGACGATCCTCAAGATCATGGCAGGCATGGATACCCCGTCGAACGGCGAGGCAATGCTCTCGCCCGGGTACACCGTCGGCATCTTGATGCAGGAGCCCGAGCTCGACGAGACCAAGACGGTGCTCGAGAACATCGAGAGCGGCATCGCGATCAAGGCGAAGCTCGACCGGTTCAACGAGATCTCCGCGCTCATGGCCGAGCCCGACGCTGACTTCGACGCGCTCCTCGCCGAGATGGGCACGCTGCAGGAAGAGATCGACGCAGCTGACGGCTGGGATCTCGACAACCAGCTCGCCCAGGCCATGGATGCGCTCCGCACCCCGCCTGGCGACGCAGCTGTCGGCCCGCTCTCCGGCGGTGAGAAGCGCCGCGTTGCGCTGACCAAGCTGCTGCTCCAGAAGCCCGACCTGCTGCTCCTCGATGAGCCAACGAACCACCTTGACGCCGAGAGCGTGCTGTGGCTCGAGCAGCACCTGCAGAAGTACCACGGCGCCGTCATTGCGATTACGCACGATAGGTACTTCCTTGACAACGTCGCCGAGTGGATCGCTGAGGTCGACCGCGGTCGCCTCATCGGGTACGAAGGCAACTACTCGACCTACCTCGAGAAGAAGCATGAGCGCCTCGATGTGCAGGGCAAGAAGGACCAGAAGCTCGCGCGCCGTCTGAAGGACGAGCTCGAGTGGGTTCGCTCCAACACGAAGGGCCGCCAGGCGAAGTCCAAGGCGCGTCTCGCTCGATACGAGGAGATGGCGACAGAGGCCGAGCGTACGAAGAAGCTGGACTTCGAGGAAATCCAGATTCCCGCTGGTCCGCGCCTCGGCAACATCGTCATCGAAGCGAAGGATCTCAAGAAGAGCTTCGGCGACCGCGTACTCATCGACGGTCTCTCGTTCTCGCTACCGCCGAACGGTATCGTCGGCGTAATCGGTCCGAACGGTGTCGGCAAGACGACCCTGTTCAAGACGATCGTTGGCCTTGAGCCGCTCGCCTCGGGCGATCTCAAGATCGGTGAGACCGTCAAGATCAGCTACGTCGATCAGAACCGTGCAAACATCGACCCGAACAAGACGCTCTGGGAAGTTGTCAGCGAGGGCCTCGACATCATCACGGTCGGCAAGACCGAGATCCCGTCACGCGCCTACGTGTCGAAGTTCGGGTTCAAGGGCCCCGACCAGCAGAAGAAGGCTGGCGTACTGTCAGGCGGTGAGCGTAACCGCCTGAACCTCGCCCTCACGCTCAAGCAGGGCGGCAACCTGCTCCTCCTCGATGAGCCGACAAACGACCTTGACGTCGAGACGCTGCAGTCGCTTGAGAACGCGCTGCTCGAGTTCCCCGGCTGTGCCGTGGTCATCACGCACGATCGGTGGTTCCTTGACCGCATCGCGACCCACATCCTCGCCTACGAGGGAACCGACGAGAACCCGGCCGACTGGCACTGGTTCGAGGGTAACTTCGAAGCCTACGAGGCCAACAAGGTAGAGCGCCTCGGCGCAGACGCGGCGAAGCCGTCGCGGAGCCACTACCGCAAGCTCACCCGCGACTAGGTCGCAATACAGTGCCCGCAGGCGTCAATCCTGCGGGCACTGTTGTTTTGCGTGGGCCCCGCGACGAATGGGGGCGACGAAAGGAATGACTGATGGCACGAGCGCACGTTCAGATCCAGCTCCGCTGGGGAGACCAAGACGCGTACGGTCACGTGAACAACGTGACCTTCGCTCGGCTCCTTGAAGAAGCGCGCGTCCGCACGCTTTGGATGGGCGCTGCCGACGAGCCGACCGGTCTCGAGGAGCACTTCAGTTCGAACGAGACGAGCGAACAGAAGATGCTCGTCGCGAGCCAACGCATCGATTACGTGCGCGTGCTTGAATACTCGGAGCAGCCGGTCGTCGTCGAAATGTGGATCGGGAAGGTCGGCGGCGCAAACCTCGAGATCCACTGCGAGATCGTCGACGGGGCTGCCCCCGAGCGGACGGTCGTCGCGCGCGCGGTCACCGTCGCCGTCATGGTTGACGCGGTGACGCTTCGGCCAGCGCGAATCAGCGAGGCCGGTCGCGCCGCGGTCGCCGGCTGGATGGATGAGCCCGTGAAGCTCAGCCGACACTAACCATGGCTAGCGTGGGAGCCGGATCATTGACTCCTGCGAGACGCTCGCGACAAGCGCGCCCGAACGGTCGTAGAAGCGGCCGTGCGCGAGACCCCGACCACCCTGTGCGGTGGGAGACTCAAGCTCGTAGAGCAGCCACTCGTCCACCTGGAACGGGCGATGAAACCACATGCTGTGATCGAGGCTTGCAGCGCTCATGCCGGGCGTAGCCCAGGGGATCCCGTGCTGTCGCGCGACGGGTTCGAGCAGCAGGTAGTCTGACGCAAAGGCGAGCGCAGCAGAGTGGAGCGCCTGGCCGCCCTCGAGCGCTTCGCGGCTGCGCAGCCACACGAGCTGCCGGTTCGATGGCTCTCCCGCCTGCATGAGCAGGTCGCCCTCGACATGGCGGAAGTCGAACGGGCGGTTGAGGACCCAGGAGTTGCGGCGTTCGCCGGTGAGGTGGCCGTACTTGTCCCAAACTGAGGGAAGATCCTCTGGCTGTGTGATCCCAGCAGTGTCGAAGCTTTCCTGGTGTTCCAGCCCCTCTTCGCTGCCCTGATACGACGCGATGAGAGACATGAGCACGTTGCCGTCCTGGTATGCCTGCGCGCGGCGGGTCGAAAATGAGCGGCCGTCGTGCAGGCGCGCGATCTCGAACGTCATGGGTGTGTGGCTGTCGCCCGGGCGCACGAAGTAGCCGTGCATCGAGTGGATCTCGCGGCCCTCTGGCGCGGTAAGCCCGGCGGCAACGAGCGCCTGGCCGAGCACCTGCCCGCCGAATGCGCGACCGTGCGGGGTCGGCATCGCAGGCCCGGTGAAGATGTCGTAGTGAGTGCGTGCCTCTGCGTTCGCAAGGGCGAGCATCTCAGCGAGGTTGGGAGCGGGAATTTCGCGCACAGGAGTCTCCTTCGCCGGGGCTGTCATATGGCCAGTCTATGGCGCTCTCGTACGGCTGGCGCTAATCATGCGGCGCTAGGCTTGAAACGATGAGCGCGCACACACAGACATTGGGCCTTGCAGATCAGGCCACACGAGACGATCTGCAGAACTATCTGGGACGACTTGCCCGATTTGGTGAACCCGAGGTGCGGCTGCAGACCCGCGGCGACGTGCTCGCCGTGTACGGCTGCACGCAGGCTCCGCAGGGCATCATGGACGACTCGCCTGTCGTGCTGGTCATGCGGGCCTTCCCGCTGTCCGTAGCCCCGGCCGCGCCTGTCGATACGGTCGTGGAGGTGCGGGCGCTCACGGATCGCCTCGCACGCGTCGAGTCGGGCCTGGACCTCGCGATGCCTGACATGACGGTCTCCGCGGCGTGGAGCGGCGTGCTGCCACCACTATCCGGGTGGGAGTCGCGCGGCGAGATCGACGCAGGTTCACTCGCGGTGGTCGCCGCCGAGGGGATGGCGCGCGTTGCCGAGAACGTGCCAGCCGACGCGGGCGATCCCGTCGTGCAGAAGGTGCGGCGCGCGGTCTGGGGGAGCGAGATCGCCCCGGGCATACCCGCCGCGGCGGCGTTCGCGGCAGAGGGTCTTGGTTTCCTCGCGGGGGTCGAACGGCTCTCGATTTCGGGCAGTCGCGCGTGGACGCGGATGAGCGGACGTAACGGTCACGTCATCTTGCGGCGCGGTGTTGGTCTCATGAGCTAGACTAGTTGGGTCTATCTAGAGGAGTTAATTCATGGCTAATGTCAACGGCATCATCGACCCACCGATCGACGATCTGCTCGCCAAGGTGGACTCGAAGTACGCTCTGGTCGTGTTCGCCGCTCAGCGCGCGCGCCAGATCAACGACTACTACACCGATCTACACGACGGAAACCTCTTCGACAACGTCGGCCCGCTGGTCGATTCGTCTGTCGATGACAAGCCGCTGTCGATTGCTCTCCACGAGATCGTCGAGGGCAAGCTGCAGATGACGCCCAAGGCGTAACTGCTTTCAGTGTCGGTGGCGCCGGATACCCTTACTGGTACCGGCGCCACAGCTATTCTTAGGCCGAGTTTCGTCGGCAACGTTCATCACTATTCGAGGAGCATCCGTGCTGCGTCAGTTCACCTCCGAGTCCGTCACCGAGGGGCACCCCGACAAGATTTGTGACCGCATTTCTGACTCGATCCTTGATGCGATGCTTGAGCAGGATCCTGGCGCGCGCGTTGCAGTCGAAACGCTTGTGACGACGGGCCTCGTGCACGTCGCGGGCGAGGTGTCTACGAGCGGCTACGTTGAGATTCCGCAGCTCGTCCGTGACACGATCCGTGAGATCGGGTACACGAGTTCCGAGATGGGCTTTGACGCGTCGTCATGCGGCGTATCCGTGTCGATCGGGCAGCAGTCTCCCGAGATTGCCGACGGCGTCGGCGTCTCGCTCGAGGTGCGTGAAAGCGGTGACACCGATGAGCTCAGCGCGCAGGGCGCGGGCGACCAGGGCATCATGTTTGGTTTCGCGACCGACGAGACGCCCGAGTTGCAGCCACTGCCGAGTTGGCTGTCGCACCGCCTCGCTG
>JAGNOB010000026.1 GCA_017990305.1 Leucobacter sp. | reverse complement strand
AAGACGAGCTGCGCGGACAGGAGATCCACGTCGCTGTGCTGCCGCTCGCCGGCACAGAGATCGACCCGGCGGAGATCATCGAGTTCGCGAAGGAACACGTCGCCGCCTACAAGTATCCGCGCGTCGCGCACATTGTCGACGATCTCCCGTTGGGCGCTAGCGGCAAGATCCTCAAGCGCGAGCTGCAGCGCATCTACGCGCCAGCCAAGTAGACACACAGGTAGGGCTCCCGGGGAATCTCCCCGGGAGCCCTACCTGTGTGCGCCCGGCCTACGCGCCGGGAATTCCCTTCCCGACGAGCGGCACCGGATCCAGATCGATCGCCGAGACCGTATCTCCGTCGAGGCGATACGCCTTATCAACGAAGTCTTGGACACCGTTGTTGACGATGCTGATGCCTACCCCGCGATATGAGGAGTAGTCATCCTTGCTGAACGACAGGGGCAGCACCCCGTTTCCGACGAGCTCGCCTGAGCGGATCGCCTCAACGATGGACTCACGCGTTGGCTGCTCACCGGCCGCTACAAGCGCCTCAGTGAAGAGGTAAGCCGCGCTCATGCCGTTGAAGACCGCACCCGTGAACTCAGCGCCACCGTTGTACGTATCGTTGATCTCTTGGAACAGCTGTGACCAGCCGTTGTCTGCGTCGGTCGCCTGCAGGTACCCCGTGGCAACGAGCCCATCGAGCATGCTCGGGCCTGCCTCGCCCAGTAGGTCGAGGAGCACTGGGTAGTCGGCGCCCACGGAAGATGTCATCCAGAGCGGTTCCCAGTCGAGGCGAGCTGCCGTGGTCATTGCGAGCGCAGTGAACCCTGGGATCGTTGACAGGATAGCGATCTCGCAGCCCGACGCCTTCATCGCGCCGATCTGAGCGGTCACATCTGGGTTGGACGACGAATACTGCTCGACCTGTACGAGGCCGCCCTCGCCCAGAACCATCTCAGCTCCGGCGAGCATATCCTCGCCGAGGTCGTCATCTTGCCCGAGCTGGCAGACCTTCTGGCCTGGATACGTGTCTGCCGCGTACTGCGCGAGACCGGCTCCTTCAACAACGTAGTCGGCATTGAACGGGAACATGTTCGGGTACTTCTCGGGCTGGTTCCACATCGTCGAACCAGAAGCCACGAACAGGTCTGGGACATCGTTGTCGTGTAAATAGTCGATGACGGAACTGTGCGGCGGCGTGCCGAGACCGTTGAAGATCGCGAACACCCCCTCGTCCTGCACAAGTTCACGCACGACCATCTGCGTGTTGGCGGGGTTGTAACCGTCGTCTTTGACGATGTAGTTGATATTGCGCCCGTGGACTCCGCCGTTGTCATTGACGTACTCAAAGTATGCGAGCGCAGCCGCCGACACGGATGCGTAGCCGGGGGCGGCCGGGCCAGTGAGTGGTGTGTGAGCACCGATCGTCACGGTGTCATCGGTGACACCGGGAGTCGCGGAGGTGCCGCCGTCAGAACTCGACGGTGTGCTGCACCCGCTGAGCACTAGTGCAGCGACGGCGGTTGCCGCTGCGAGTGCGACAGGGGTAGTGCGAATGCGGGAATTCATGGGTCCCTCTTCTCTGCGTAGTGGTGGACCCGAGGGGCCGGCGGGAACCGGCCCCTCGGGGCTGAACGCGCACCGATTAGGAGCCGGGGATGCCGCCTGGGACAAACGGAACCGGATCCATGGCCACGCGGGTGGCCTTGCCGTCTTCGACGGTGTACGCGACATCGATGTAGTCCTGCTGGCCGTCCTCTACCTCGAGGATTCCCACGGTGTAATACGAGCCGTGGCTCTTCGGACCAAACGAGAGCGGGGCAATTCCATTGCCCTTCAGCTCGCCAGAACGAATAACGTCGAGGATGCCCTCACGCGTTGGGTTCTCGCCGGTCTTCTCAAGTGCCTCTGTGAAGAGGTAAGCGACACTCATCCCAAAGACGACGTTCTCGGTAAACGGTGCCCCGCTGTTGTACTTGTCGTTGATTTCGCGGAAGAGCTCAACCCATTCGCTGTCTCCGTATGCGGTCGGCAGGTAGTTCACGCCGACGAGCCCCTCGATCAACGCCGGGCCAGCATCCTTACCGAGGATGTCCATCAATGTTGTGTGGTCCAGGCCGACTGAGGTGGCAAACCACTTGGTATCCCAGCCAATGCGGGCTGAAGTGCTGAGTGCGAGCGCCGTAAACGCTGGAATGCTGCCGAGGACATTGACCTCACAGCCAGCTGCCTGCATCGCGCCGATTTGGGCGGTGATGTCGGGGTTTGACGTCGAGTATTCCTCGGCAAGGGTGATCCCGTCTGTACCGAGAGCTTCCTCGACTCCCTCAAGGATGAACCCGCCGAGGTCGTCATCTTGCCCGAGCACGCACACCTTTTTACCGGGGTACTCATCAGCGGCGTACTGGGCCAGCGCTGCGCCTTCAACGGCATAGTCTGCGTTGAACGGGAAGGTGTACGGGAATTTCTCTGGCTGATTCCAGTTCTTTGATCCGGTTGCGACGAACAGGTCTGGGACTTCATTCTCGTTGAGGTATTCAAGCACCGAGGTGTGCGCTGCGGTTCCGATGCCATTAAATACGGCGAACACGTTGTCATCTTGCACGAGCTCCCGCACAACCATTTGGGTATTCGCAGGGTTGTAAGCATCATCCTTGATGATGTAGTTGATGGTTCTGCCGTGGATGCCCCCGTTGGCGTTCACGTGTTCGAAGTATGCCAGCGCCGCTGCGGAGACCGATGAGTAGCCGGGAGCTGCAGGGCCGGTCAGCGGAGTGTGAGTGCCAATCGTTATTGAGTCATCGGTGACCCCGGGAGCTGCTGACGAGTCACCATTTCCTTGGCCGTTGGGCGTACTGCACCCGGCGAGTACGAGAGCCGCTGCCGCTGTAGCGGCGGCGATTGCAACAGCTTTGTTGCGCTTAGTCGAGAACATTGAACTCATCTTTCACTGAGGAGAAACGGGGTGTGAGGAACTCCGAGAGACTGGCGTCAGTCCCCGGGATTTGGGCTTGGGGAGAAGGTCAACGAGGCCACCGGGTCGCACGAGAATCGTGACGGTGAGCAGGGCGCCGAAAATCAGCACGGGCAGGTTGCCAGTGAGCCGCTGTGTCATATCTGCGGAGAGCGGCAGCACGGAGGTAGCAGTCGTGATGAGCCATGGCAGCATGACGACAAGCACAGAACCGAGGGCGGCGCCGCCGATGCTTCCGAGGCCGCCGAGCACGACAGCAACGACGAGTAGCAGCGAGAACGGAAGCGTGTACGCTCCTGGGCTCACCGATTGCGTGATGAAGCAGAGCACGGCCCCACCAGCCCCCGCCGCGATTGCGCTGACGGTAAACGCGGTGACTTTGACTCTGCCAGCGGCTACTCCGTTGAGTCTCGCCGCGGTCTCGTCGTCTCGGACCGCGCGCATACGCAGCCCGAATGACCCGTTGCGTAGCAGCACGAGCCACGTGACGAGCACGCCGGCGACGAGGATCGCGACCCAGGCGTGCCACTGCTCTGTCGCGATGAGGCTGCGCAACGCATCGGGTACTCCTTGATACGGGCTGGGAAGGCCTTGGTCGCCGCCGAGTACCTTGAACGTCGCCGCCACCGCAGGGACGGAGACCACGAGGGCGAGGGTGATACCTGCAAGGTATGGGCCGTGTAGACGGGCAGCTGCGAGCCCGAGAAGCAGACCGACTGTTCCTGCGACGATCATCGCCACGACGAGCGAGATCAGGAAACGGGGCAGACCCGCAACATCAGCTTCCGCGAGTGCATTCGCAGTGAGGGCGTAACTGTAGCCGCCGGTTGCCATGAGCGCGGCATGCCCGAGGGAGAGCTGTCCGCTCTGGCCAACGAGGAGGGTGAGCCCGGCGGTCACGCAGAAGTAGGCTGCGATCGTCGCAAACTGGAAGTTGCGGTACGGGTCGAGGATGAATGTAGCGCCGATCGCAAGCACTGTGAGTATCGCGCCGAACACGATAATGCGGCTGCGGCCGGTCAACGAGGGCAGGACGCGGTTCATGCGCTGCGCTCCTTCCGTGTCGAAAACACTCCGCCCGGCTTAACGAGCAAGACGAGTACGAGGAGTACGAGAACACCGATCGGTGCGACAGTCGCACCGAGATATCCGGTGAGTAGGCTCATCGCGACCCCGACAGTGAGGCCACCCAGCAGCGCCCCAATTGGGGAGTCGAGGCCGCCAATGACGGCGACAGCGAATGCATAGATGAACAGCATGTCCGTGGCGTGAGGGTTCAACCCGAGCTCGGTTGGAACGAGCAGGATCGCGGCGAGGGCCGCGACCGCGCTCGAAAGCATCCAGCCGATCGTCACCATGCGAGTGACGCGCACACCGAGCAGCCGCGAGACATCAGGTGCAAACGCTGAGGCACGAAGCTGCAATCCCAGTGACGTCTTGGTAAAGACAACTGCAAGCGCGATCATCACGACTAACGTCACTCCGATCGTGAAGAGATCGTTGGGGGACAACAGCGGGACACCGCCGATCACGATGGCGCTGCGGTCAAACGGCGCAGGCATAGCGCGGTATTGCGATCCGAAGAAGATGCCCAGCAGCGACTGCAGCACCATTACGAGGCCGATAGCCGCAAGGACGCCGGTGAGTGGGGAGGACTGCGGTGCAAACCGCATGACGCCCCGCTCGACGATAAAGCCCATCAGCGCACCGGTCAGTATTCCCGCAGCGAGTCCGGCGAAGTAGCTACCCGTCGCTCCTGAGACCGCGAAAGCGACGTACGTGGCGACGAGGGCCATCGCTCCTTGTGCGAAGTTGATGATGCGAGTGGCGCGCCAAATCAGCACGAGAGACAGGGCGAACAGCGCAAAGATTGCTCCGCGCGCGAGCCCCGTGGCGAAGAGAAAAGCGAATCTATCCATCAGAACCCCAGGTAAGCGTGTCGGAGATCGGTATCCTCGGCGAGCGTCGCCGCGTCAGCATCGACGACAACCTTGCCTAGGCTGAGAACTACGCCGCGGTCGGCGATTGAGAGCGCGCCGGTGACATTTTGTTCGGCGAGCAATACGGTGAGGCCACGTTCGCGGGCGGTCTCGCGCAGCGTGCGCATGATCTGTTGCACCACGAGGGGCGCGAGACCGAGCGACGGCTCATCGAGTGCGATCAACCGGGGCTCGGCGATGAGTGCACGTCCGAGCGCGAGCATCTGGCGCTCGCCGCCGGAAAGCTGATGGCCGTCAGCTTGCTTGCGTCGGTCGAGCGGCTCAAACATCTCGTATATCCGTTGAATTGCACGCTCCCGGTCGGGGCCACGGTGTCGCCAAAGTGCGCCGAGCCGAAGGTTCTCCTCGACGGTGAGCTCACCGACGACGCTCTGCCCGTCTGGCACGAGCGCGAGGCCCCGGCGCGCACGGTCTTCGGTTCGCATACCGCGCAGGTCAGTGCCGTCGAAGATAAGCGAGCCGCTTGTCGCGGGAACGCGGCCGGTGAGTGCGCCAAGCAGTGTCGTCTTCCCCGCGCCGTTGGCGCCGAGGAGTGCGACGACCTCCCCGGGACGCAGGTCGATGCTGACCCCGTGTAATACCGGACCACCGCCGTACCCAACGGTGAGATCCTGGATCGAAAGCGGTGCTCCCGACTGAGTCGTGCTCGTCATGACTCTGCTCCGTTCGTCGCAGCGGCACCGTTCCCGTTCGCGGCCGACACCCCGAGGTATGCCTCTTCTACGCGTGGATCGTTGCGGATCTCCGCTGGGGTCCCGCGCGCGATCACTTTGCCGAAGTCGAGCACAACGATGCGGTCGGCAAGCGCCATGACGAAATCAACGTGGTGTTCGACGAGCAGCACAGATCTGCCGCTGGCGGCGATATCGCGTACGGTGCCGGCGAGAGCGTCGATGTCTTCGCTTCCAAGGCCCCCGGCAGGCTCGTCGAGAAGGAGCAGGCTTGGGTCAGTCACGAGCGATCGGGCGAGCGCGACCCGCTTGCGATCAGGGTACGAAAGCTCGGCGACTTGCCTGTCTGCAATGTCGAGGAGGTCGAGCTGGCTGAGCTGCTTGGTGACATTTTCAGCTGCTTGAGGGCTGCCGACGAGCGGGAGCGTGACGTTCTCTCGCACTGTCATACTCGAGAACAAGCCGAGGCCCTGCAGCGTGCGAGAGAGCCCAAGCTTCCCGAGCTTCGGTGTGTGTCGGGGGGTGACTTTGCCATCGATCTTGATCGTGCCTGCGCAACGCAGCAAGCTGCAGACGGCGTTGAAGACCGTCGTCTTGCCTGCGCCATTTGGCCCGATCAGGGCGACCACTTCGCTAGGTCGTACATCGAAGGAAACATTGTCCACGGCGGTAAGCCCGCCGAATTTTACGGTGAGTTGGTCCACTTCGAGTCGTGGAGATTCGTGTACTGATTTCAGCATGGGTGAATTCATCGGCACCTCTTCGTGTCGTTGGTGGCACCACCGTAGCCGATATACCGACCGGACGGTATGTTCCGTGTCAATTTGTGATAATCGGGCGGTGAATGCAGCAGTAATCGTGAAAACGCTGCCTGGGCTGCCCCCTATGGGATGCCTCCCGGCACAAACTCGACGGGCTCGATCGTCGTTTGGGTAATGGTGTCGCCGGTCGTTGTGTATGCCGTGCCGATGAAATCTTGCACCCCGTCAGCCACGACGTTGATGCCGAGGGTGAGATATGAGCCGTGGTTGTCCGTGGCGTACGAGAGTGGAGCGATTCCGTTGCCCTTGAGGCGGCCGGCTTCAATCGCTTCGACGATCGATTCGCGGGTTGGGCTCTCGCCCGCGGCAGTCAGTGCCTCAACGAACAGGTAAGCCGCGCTCATACCGAAGACGACGTTGCCGTCGAAGGTCGCGCCGCCGTTGTAGTCATCGTTGATCGATCGAAACAGCGTGATCCACTCGCTCTCACCGGCCGCCGCTGGCAGATAATTCACGCCGACAAGTCCGTCCGCGAGCCCTGCGTCAGGCCCCAGCAGCTCAAGCAGGGTGGTGTAGTCATTGCCTGCTGACGTGACGAACCACTCCGGTTCCCAGCCGATGCGTGCAGCAGATCCGAGGGCAAGTGCCGTGTACGGCGTGAGCGATCCCAGGATGTTGACCTCGCAACCGGCGGCCTGCATTGCACCTACCTGCGCGGTGAGATCGGGGTTTGAGGTCGAATACTGCTCGCGAAGCGCGATGCCGTCTTCGCCGAGCGCAAGCTTCACGCCTTCGGTGATTGAATCGCCAAGGTCGTCGTCCTGACCGAGTACGCAGATGCGCGCGCCAGGGGACTCGTCGAGGGCATACTGCGCGAGCGCTGCGCCCTCTGCGACATAGCTGGCGATCAGCAGAAACGTGTAGGGGTACTTGTCGGGCTGGTTGAGTAGCGTTGAGCCGGAGGCGACGAAGAGGTCGGGAACCTTGTTGTCGTTGATGTACTCGATGACAGAGGCGTGTGTGGAGGTGCCGTGACCGTTGAAGATGGCGAACACCTGATCATCCTGGATGAGCTCGCGTACGACGCTTTGCGTTTTTGCGGGGTTGTAGGCGTCATCTTTGATGATGTAATCGATGGTCCGACCGTGGACCCCGCCTTTGTCGTTCACATAGGTAAAGAACGCTTTGGCCGCCGAGGAGATTGCCGTGTAGCCCGGCGCTGCGGGGCCCGTGAGTGCCGTGTGGGTGCCGATCTTGACGGTGTCAGCTGTGACGCCGGGAACCCCGGGAGAACTGTCGTCCGTTGTGGGGCTGCATGCGACGAGGGAGATCGTCGCGGTCATTGCGACGGCCGCCAACGCCGCATTGCGCCAGTGGGGGAAAGATGTGTTCATTGTTCACCTCTGAGGGGAATCTTGAGTGGATTGGATGCGCTGCGTTGCGGCATCGCCCACGCCGTTCGCGGCGCGGGTGGGGATACCGTATATGAATTTCTTCCCACTCGGAAGGCTTTTGTGCCTCATTTGATGGGAAATATGGAGCTTGACGGAACCCGTGTGCAGGGTGCTAGTGTGTTCATACCGACTGGACGGTATGTACGACGCAAGGAGGCGCCATGCTCACATCACGTTTCGCTGACACGGTCACGATCGTTACCGGAGCGAGTCGAGGTATTGGCCTCGCAATCGCTCAACGACTGATCGCAGAGGGCGGGTCGGTCATCATTACCGGGCGCAATCAGGAAGCGCTTGACGAGGCGGTTGCCGGGCTCGGCCCGAACGCCTCTGGTGTTGCCGGGCGCGCTGATGACGCAGAACACCGAGCAGCAGTCTTCGCGCACGTCGCAGAACGTCATGGCCGTCTCGACCACCTTGTGAACAACGCCGGTATTAATCCCGTCTACGGTCCCATCGCAGAAGTTGACACTGGGGCTGCGCGAAAGATCCTCGACGTGAACGTAATCGCCTCGCTTGACTGGACCCGAGAAGCGATAGCTGCGGGGCTGAGCCGTAGCGTCGTGAACATCTCGTCGGCATCGGCGCTCGGAGCGAGCCCGGGGATCGCGTTCTACGGGATCTCGAAGGCAGCGCTCATGAACCTCACCGTGCAGCTCGCGTACGAGCTCGCCCCGGGGATTCGCGTGAACGCTGTCGCGCCCGCAGTCGTCAAGACAACGTTTGCGCGAGCCCTGTACGAGGGGCAGGAAGCTGAGGTTTCAGCAGCCTATCCGCTTGCCAGGCTTGGCGAACCAGAAGACATTGCCGGCCCGGTTGCATTTTTGCTCTCGGATGACGCGGCATGGATCACCGGGCAGACAGTGCCGATCGATGGCGGCGGGAGCATTCGACCGATTCTCTAGGCGGAGTGAGCGAAAGCCGGATACTCGTCGGCAACAGGGGCGATAGGGAAGAATGGCTCGAATGAAGCAATCACAGGTAGTTGACGATGTCATTCGAGCCGCCGTTGAGCTCTTCGCGCTCAGGGGCTACGCGAACACCAGCGTTCAAGATATTGTCAACGCGGCAGGCGTCACCAAGGGCGCGATGTACCACTACTTCGAGTCAAAAGATGACCTGTTGTTCGGTATCTACGACTCGCTCCTCTCGCTCCAGCGCTCCCGACTCGATGCCATCATTGCCGAACGAGGGCCGGTGGAGCACGTGCTACGTGCCGTGTGCACTGACGTGCTCGAGACCTCGATCGAATTCATCGCGGAAGGCACCGTCTTCTTCCGGAGCATGGACATGCTCTCGGAGCCCCGCAGGAAGGAAGTTGTGCGACGGCGACGTGCGTACAACGATGAGTTTGCGGCCCTCGTTCGGCAGGGCCAGGAAGAGGGGAAATTTCGTGAGGATATTCCCGTCGCCATACTCATCGCCCACTTTTTCAGCGACGTCCACTACCTCTCGTATTGGTATTCGGAAGAGAAACCGGAGGACCGGACGCTTGCGGCTGTACAGATCACAGACCTGTTTATGTCGAGTCTAAGGAGACCAAATGTCCACGAAACAAGTCCCGGAGACGATGCGAACCTGGCACGTCACGACGCTCGGTGAGCCAGCAGAGGCGCTGACCCTCACCACCATCACTACGCCAAAGCCTGGCCCGGGAGAGGTGCTTATCCGCGTTGGCGCGGTTGCAGCAAACTTTCCCGACGTGCTGCTCGCGCGTGGCTTATACCAAGTGAAGCCCGAACTGCCGTTTGCGCCCGGTGTTGAGTGCAGCGGCACCGTAGTCGCGCTCGGCGAGGGAGTTTCCCGAGTACGCGAGGGGGACCGGGTTGTCGCCTACAGCATCGGCGTGCTCGGTGAGTACGCTGTTGTGCCAGCGGACGCGGTACAACGAATTCCCGACTCCCTCGATGATGTGCGTGCCGCTGGTCTCACAATCGCGTATCAGACTGCCTGGTTCGCTCTGCACCGTCGGGCCGCGCTGCAGCCGAACGAGTGGTTGCTGGTACACGCCGCCGCCGGTGGCGTCGGTGCTGCGGCCGTACAGCTCGGTGCCGCTGCTGGCGCACGGGTGATCGGAGTCGTCGGGTCGGAAGCCAAGGCGCAGACGGCAAGGGATGCCGGCGCTGAGCATGTGATCTTGCGCAGCGATGACATTGTCGCTGAGGTGAAGCGCATCACGGGAGGCAGCGGCGCCGACGTGATCTT
>JAGNOB010000362.1 GCA_017990305.1 Leucobacter sp. | reverse complement strand
GTCAAGGCGGAGCGCGCGCACAAGGTCGGCTGCGTGCACCGTCGAAATAATGACGCGTGAGAACGTGTCGAACTCACCGACCCACCCGCGGTTCTCGTCCGCGCCCTCTGGCACGTCGAGATCGATAACAACCGCCTCGCGGCCTCGACGGGCGAGCACGAAATCGCGGCCGCCACGGGTACGCCAGGTGCCGTAGGCGAGCCCTCGCGGCAGGCCAGCACCGGGCGACCGAATGCCCCTGATCCATACCCACGGGTCTTCAGTAATGACCGCGGAGCGGATGGCCGCACGATCGAGCACGATGTCGCGGCGGCGGAGTGCGACCGTCTTTTCAGCGGCGGTCAGGCGGATGACAACCCTGTCGGCGTGTACCTCTACGCGAGCCATCGCTAGTCCAGCATGTCGCTGTGGTCGATGGCCGATTCAACTGCCTCGATGATCGCGTCGACCTCGGCCTGGCGGGCTTGCCCACCGCCGGCCAGCTCCAACGCTTCAGCGGCAGCGAGCGTGCTCTCACCTACGCACACCACGAGGGTGTCGGCGGGGAGCTGCGGGAACTGTTTCAGGACTTCCTCGGCGATCTTCGCCGAAGCAACGAGAATAGCGTTGATGCGACCCGAATCGATGTCTTCCCGAATGTGCACGGAAGCCGGCACCCCGATCGTGCGGAATGCGAGCACCTGAGTCACATCGTGACCGCGCTCGATAAGCCCGGTGGTGAGCACCGGCGTCGCCACATCGGAACGGAGCGTGAGCACCCGGAGAACCTCACCGGAGTCGATCTCAGTCCACTCTTTCAGCAGCTGAAACGTCGTGTTGTTGTCTTCATCGGGGGTGATGGTTACCGGATAGCCGGCCTCACGAAAGGCAACCGCGGTAGCCTCCCCAACGATCGCGACTTTCGTACGCTCGTGAAACGTCGCGTTGTGGTGCTTCAGCACGTCGGCAACGGTTGCGCTCGTGGCGGTCATCCAATCGAAGACGCCAGACTCAAGGTCCTTCAACGCCTCGACAAGCTTGTCCTCTTCGCTCGTGTGCGAGAAGTCCACGAGCGGCGCGATCACGGTCTGGGCTCCACGGTCGCGAAGCGCCTGCGAGACAAGGTCGCCCCAGATCCCGCCCCGTGGAACAAGCACACGGAGGCCGCCGAGCAGCTTAGCCTGATCCGACATACACCCCACATCACTCGAAACGAATATCAACCGCGCTAAGGGCGACTTCTCAAAGATACGGCCTTTTTCAGCGCCGCGTGTTCACCTATTCTCGCTCTGCGTAGGTCAAGACGCAAAACCGAGGGCCGCATCCGGCCAATTGAAACCTACCTGTTACGCACGTTCAGAGCACGATTCCGGTGTCTATACAGCAACTTACCGCAGATTCCGGCCTGCTCGGCGAGCCACCGCCCACACGACTGCGCCGGCCGCCGCTGCCACAACGACAACACCAGCGATAAATACAAGCGGGCGCTCGCGGCGTTCCTCACGAATCCGCACCCCGACGCGCTCAGTAGCCTCATCGATGCGTTTCGCGTAGTTCAGTCGGTTACTCAGCTGGCCCAACGTGTCGTAGAGCTCAGCTCGCGCTACTTCCGCTTCTGCGATACCGACAGCACGCTGCTCCTGCGGGTTCATCGATCCACTCCGTATCCGTAAGTCTCCGTAGCGCTTGCCGAAGCCGTCGAGCCGGTCCCGGTGCGACTTGAGGCGGCGGCGGCCGCTGGGCTCGTGTTGCTGTTGAACCGCACATCTCCAAGCGCAGCGATGTCCCCGCCGACTCGGTCAAGCGTCTGCTCGGGAACCGGGTTGCCGCGCTTGACGAGGGTGAACCCAGCGAAGAGGGCCCCAGCTGCGAGCAGCAGCAGCCCTGCTGCGACGACAAGCGCTGCAAGCCACCAGGGCCACACAAGCGCGAGCGCAGCGATCGCTGCGATCACCAGTGCCTGCAGCATGAAGAAGATGAAGAACAGAGCAACAACGACACCTGCCGCACCGATGCCAGCTTTCTTTGCCGCTCCGATCGCTTCGCGCTTGGCGTTGTTGTATTCAACCTTCGCCAACGAGACAATCTGCTGCGGCAGCCTGGCCATCAGTTCGAAGGTGCCAGCCTCATCGCGTTTGCGGCTCATGCCGATGTCTCCTCCGTTGCGCCTTCGTGCGTCGCCGCAGGCGACTTCACCTGCGATGTGGCGGACGGTGCTGCCGCCTGCGACGGCCTCGCGGAGGCGTCAGGCGCCCTGTTCGGCTGTGTGGCCGCAACAAACGCAGACTTTACTGCCCGGGAGGCTGCCGCCTTCACGTCATCGACGCGGTTACCCACTGCGCCCTTAACGGACCCGACGCCCTGCTGCACAAGTGGGGTTTCCCACACCGCAACAGCGCCTCGCTTGATCTGCTCATACCGAGCACGCCCCGCACGGGTACCCAACACGTAGCCGAGTGCGGCTCCCAAAACGAACCCTACTTTGCCCCTCATGTGGTGCCTCCCGACCGTATTGCTCCCAGCCTACTCTTTGCGGCCAGATCTGATACATTCCTGATTCGAAATATACAGCTTGTCCGGCGAGGCTATCAACGCCAGCTGAGCTATTTGGAGATGCCGGTCAGCTTTCGCCGCAGCCGGACAGCCTCGCTCCGTGCCTCAGCCAGCGCTTCACCGAGCGCATCTCCGTGCAGGGCGGCCCCGGCAAGAATCATCGTGGGGAAGGCCTCCGCCCAAGCCGCGCGCTCGCTTGCCTGCGCGTCTCGCTCCGCGGCGGTCGCATGCGCGACGGGGCTCCTGCGAACTGTTGGAGGTGTCGTCGGAGTGGCCGTAACGCCGGCCGCAGCCAGCGCCTCAGCAATTGGGGCAGCACCCTTTGCGCCATGCGGCCCCGCCGGCCCGGAGAGACGGAGCACGGACACACCGCTAGCGCCGCGGGTGAATCGAGCGGCCCAGGTGTCGGTGTGCTCAGATTCGACGAGGAAGAGTGCAGCCGTTCCCGCTAGGTCAGGGAAGGAGTCCTGTCCCCCCTCAATGCTGATGTCGACATATTCGCGCACTGCCGCAGGGCGCAAAGAGACAAGGCGATCCACTATTCCCGGTGAGCTTTCTTGCCCAAGCATCGCCGAGTCGGGTGAGGAC
>JAGNOB010000361.1 GCA_017990305.1 Leucobacter sp. | reverse complement strand
GTCGAGCACTTCCCACTCACGCTCGGTGCACCAGAACTTCACCTTTGCTGCCTCGTCGGCACTGAGCTCGCCCTTCTGGAAGAGACGCATCGCGCGGTCGACGAAGGCCCACATGACGTCGACAGTCGTCGCCATCTCTGCGAGGCGGAAGCGCGTGTTCTGGAAATCTGCAACGGGCTTGCCGAACGCCTCGCGGCTCTTCGTGTACTCAAGCGTCCAGCCGAGCGCTGCCTCGGAGATCGCGGCCGCGACGACACCAATCGACAGACGCTCGAGCGGCAGGTTCTCCATCAGCTGCACGAAACCGTGCCCCTCGACCCCGCCGATGAGGTTCTCGTCGGGCACGAACACGTCAACGAAGCTGAGCTCGGCGGTGTCGTGGCCGTGCGCGCCCATCTTGTTGAGCTTGCGGCCGTGGTCGAAGCCTTCCATGCCCGACTCGATGATGATGAGGCTGAACGCGTCGGGGCGGTTGCCCTCGCCTGTCTTCACGAAGGTGACGACCATGTCGGCGGTCTTGCCGCTCGAGATGAAGGTCTTTGCGCCGTTGACGATGTAGCCGCCCTCGGTCTTCTTCGCGGTCGTGGTGACGCCGCGCAGGTCGCTGCCGGTGCCGGGCTCGGTCATCGCGAGCGCTCCGAGCACCTCGCAGGTGGCCATCTTCGGCAGCCACTTCTTCTTCTGCTCGTCGGTGCCGAAGCGCGCGAGGTACGGGACGGCAAGATCGTCCTGGATACCGGCGGCGCCCGCAAGCGATGCACCGGTGCCCGACTTGATGAGCTCCTCGTTGACGATGGAGCGGAAGCGGTAGTCCTCGAGCATGCCGGCGCCGCCGAACTCCTCGGGCACGGAGAGACCGACGAGGCCCTGTTCAGCTGCTGCAAGCATCGTGGCGCGATCGACCTCGCCGTCAGCTTCCCACTGCTCCATCTTTTCCTGGGTGACGTAGCGCTTGATGAATTCCTTCACCAGCTCGCGAAAATCGTCGTGGATCTCTTCGTAAATATCGCGTTCCATGTGCGTATTCCCTTCGCATCGTCGCGGTGAGCGGTTGTTCCCGTCCAGCCCGCTCCTCGCTAGGAGCGAGCACAAGATGGGCTTTGGGTACTCCCAGCATGGATGACTTGCTCGTGCAACGTCAAGAGATTTGTTGCGCAACTCCAGGATTCTGCCTCGCAAGCACCCTTCGCCTGCGCATTAGCTCCACTGCGAGACAAGGATCCACCGTCCAACGTGTGGTGCGTTCGGTGCCCGCTGTGTGTTTCGTGTCAGGGATCGCCTCGAAGCCGTATGGATTCCGTTAGGGCGCCGGTTTTGGCCGCCGCGCGGGTATTGAATCGGGGCATGCGCCACCGCGGCGCACGGCGCTGGTATCCCCAGGCCGGCCTAACTCGATCGGAGATCATCGTGCTCGATGTGGTCTATGCGCTCGGCGTGATCGCGCTCTTCGCGCTCATCGGCCTGCTCGCGAAGGCGGTGGAGAAGCTGTGATCGCGTTCGACACTATCGCCGCGCTCCTCGCGGTCGCCGCGCTCGTCTACCTCGGCGTCGCGCTCACCCGCCCGGAGAAGTTCTGATGGCCTGGCTCACCGCGATCCTCGCCGTCGCGAGCGTCGCCGCCGTCATCGCCGTCATCTATCGCCCACTCGGCGACTACATGGCGTGGGTCTACACGTCGACCAAGGACTGGCGCGTTGAACGCGGCATCTACAGGGTCATCGGGGTGGATCCGCGGGCAGAACAGAGCTGGCAGGCATACCTGCGCGGCGTGCTCGCGTTCTCCGCTGTCGGGCTGCTCATCGTCTACGCGCTGCAGCGGCTGCAGCAGTGGCTCCCGTATTCGCTCGGGCTCACAGCCCCGAGCGAGCACCTCTCGTTTAACACGGCGGCCTCGTTCGTTGGCAACACGAACTGGCAGTCGTACTCCCCCGAGGCAACGCTCGGCTACTCGGTGCAGCTCGCGGGCCTCGCGGTGCAGAACTTCACGTCGGCGGCCGTCGGCATTGCCGTCGCGATCGCGCTCGTCAGAGGCTTTGCGTACCGCCGCTCTGGCACGATCGGCAACTTCTGGGTCGACCTCACCCGCGGCACGCTCAGGCTGCTGCTTCCGATCGCTGCGGCGAGCGCGCTCGTCTTGCTCGCTGGTGGTGTGATCCAGAACTTCAACGGTTTCTCCGATGTCACGACGCCCGCGGGCGCGACGCAGTCGATCCCCGGCGGCCCAACGGCCTCGCAGGAGGCGATCAAGCTGCTCGGCACGAACGGCGGCGGCTTCTTCAACGCGAACTCCTCGCACCCGTTCGAGAACCCGACGCCGTGGACGAACCTCCTAGAGGTCGTACTCATGCTCGCGATCCCGTTCTCGCTGCCGCGCACCTTCGGTCGCATGATCGGCGACAACCGCCAGGGCACCGCGATCCTCAGCGTGATGGGCCTGCTCTACGTGCTGTCGTTCTCGGCGCTCACCGCGCTCGAGCTCGCCGGCCGCGGCACGGCGCCGGAGCTCGCTGGGGCGGCGCTCGAGGGGAAGGAGCAGCGCTTCGGCATCATCGGCTCGACGCTGTTCGCGACGACGAGCACGGGCACCTCGACGGGTGCCGTGAACTCGATGCACGACTCGTACACGGCGCTCGGCGGCATGTTCCCGATGCTGAACATGATGCTCGGCGAGGTTTCGCCGGGCGGCGTCGGCTCGGGGCTCTACGCGATCCTCGTGCTCGCGGTGATCGCGGTGTTCATCTCCGGTCTGCTCATCGGCCGCACGCCGGAGTATCTCGGCAAGAAGATCGGCCCGCGCGAGATCAAGCTCGCGGCGCTCTACATCCTCGTGATGCCGACGCTCGTGCTCGCGGGCACCGCACTGAGCTTCGCGCTCCCAGGCGTGCGCGAGAGCGTCACTGGCGAGTCGATCTGGAACCCTGGCGTCCACGGCATGAGCGAGGTGCTCTACGCGTTCACCTCGGCGGCGAACAACAACGGCTCGGCCTTCGCGGGCCTCACCGCGAACACCCCGTGGCTGAACACCGCGCTCGGCGTCACGATTCTGCTTGGCCGCTTCGTATCGATCATGCTCGTGCTCGCGCTCGCCGGGTCGTTCGCCGCGCAGGACAGTGTGCCGGCGAA
>JAGNOB010000360.1 GCA_017990305.1 Leucobacter sp. | reverse complement strand
GCACGAACCAGGCGAGCAGGGCAGCGCCGAGGGCGAATGCGGTGAGCGCGCTCGGCACAAGGAACGACGACTCTGCGGCGAATGTCTTCACTGCCCAGATGACGAGCGTCATTCCGGCGAACGACAGGATCGCGGCGACGAAGTCCCAGCGGCCGGGGTTCTTCACCTTCGACTCGGGCAGCACGAGCACGCCGGCGATAACACCAGCGAGCATGAGCGGCACGTTGACGAGGAACGCTGCGTGCCAGGAGAAGTGCTCGAGGAGCACGCCGCCGATGAGTGGACCGACCGCGGCACCGAGCCCCGACACGGCCGCCCAGATGCTCAGCGCGGTTGCGCGCTCGCGCGGGTCGATGAAGGTGACGCGGATGAGCGACAGGGTCGTCGGCATGATCATGGCGCCGCCGATGCCGAGCAGCGCGCGGATCGTGATGACCGCTTCAGCGCTGTCGGCGATGAGCACGAGCAGCGAGGCGAGGCCGAACAGGGTGTAGCCGAGCATGAGCATGCGCTTGCGGCCCCAGCGGTCTGCGAGGGCGGCGAAGGAGACGAGCAGGCCAGCGAGGACGAGTGAGTAGACGTCGATGATCCACAGCTGCTGCGCGCTCGTCGGGTGGAGCTCGGCTGCCATCTGCGGCAGAGCGATGTTCAGGATGGTCATGTCCATCGTGATGACGAGCAGGCTTGCGGTGAGCACTGCGAGCGCGCCCCAGCGGCGCGCTCGACTGATGGGGGTCGGGAGCTCGGTTGGGGGCAGTGGGGGCAGTGGCGCGCTCTGTGCGCGCGTGTTCTCAGTCATTCGCTGTGTGTTCCTGCGGAGTCCGCGGTTGGTTGCTGGGGTGGATGGTGGTCTGGTGCCCTGCGAGCGCGAGGAGTGCGTCGGTGAGTTCCTGCCGGTTCAGTGGGCGCTCGTGCAGGCCAGCGTGGATCGTCGCTCCGTCGAGGTAGACGACGATTGCCTCGGCGCGGGCCCGCCCGATGTGTTGGGTGAGGAGGTCGGCGAGCTTGTCGTTCCAGCGGAGCGCGAGTTCGCGCAGGTGTGGATCGGTGGTCGCGCTGAACATCAGCGCGATGTCGGCGTGCACCGTTCGGGTGTCCTCGATGTATTTCAGGAACTCGGTGACGGCGGGCGCGGGGTCTGTCGCGATGTGCTCGAGGTGTGGCGCTATGGTCTCGAGTGACTCGTCGATCTCTTGCGCGAGGGCGTGGAGTGCCGTTTCGCGGAGGTCGTCGATGGAGGAGAAATACTGCGTCGTTGAGCCGAGGGAGACGCCGGCGAGTGCGGCGACGGCGCGGTGGGTGAGCGCTGCCGGACCGCGGGTCACGATGATCTCGGTTGCCGCGCGCAGGATCGCCCTGCGGCGCCCTTCAGGGTCGCGTTTGCCTGGCGCGAGTGGGTTGGTGCTCACGGACCCTCCGGTTCCTGTACTTATGTACATGTACATTTGTACATCACTTGCTCTAGCGTCGCAACTCTGTGGCGCGGTAGCGTGGACGTGACGGCGGCGCTGCTGCCCGTTGCGCCCGAGAACGAGGAATGAGGCCCAACCACATGGACACCATCAGCACCGCCGACCTGTACGACGAGCGTGGCGAAGAACTCCAGTCCGTTTCGCTCCAGTTCCAGGACTGCGGCGGCGACACCAGCTTCTCTGGCCCGGTGCGCACAGTGAAGTGCTTCCAGGACAACGCCCGACTCAAGAGCGTCCTGTCAACACCCGGCAACGGAGCCGTACTCGTGATCGATGGCGAGGGGTCGCTCGAGACTGCGCTCGTCGGCGACATCATCGCTGGCCTCGGAGCCGACAACGGCTGGGCCGGGCTGATCGTGCACGGTGCGATCCGCGACCGCGTCGCGATCGGTACCCTGCCACTCGGCGTGAAGGCGCTCGGGTCGAACCCCGCAAAGTCGACCAAGACCGGCAGCGGCGAGACCGACGTGCCCGTCACCTTCGGCGGCGTCACGTTCACGCCGGGTGCGACAGTGTGGTGCGACGCCGACGGCATCCTCGTCGAATAGAGCCACCCGCACTCCACCCGCTGCGCACGGCGGGTGGGCGCTGGGTCGCGCGCGGGTTACCGCTCCGAGCGGTCCAGGAGATCGAGGAGCTGCTTCGAGCCGCGTGCGATCTCAACGCCAGCCGCAGCGCAACGCACCCGGAGCTCGACATCGCTGGTGACGACAACGCCGAGCCCGCCAGCTGACGCAACGGAGAGCGCCTCTGCAACGATCGCATCGTCCCCGGAGGTTGTCGCGTCGATGACGCGCACGTTGTCCGTCGTGGTGATACCGCGCGCGGTGCTCTCGGTGATGAAAACCCACTGCGGGAAGACGAGGCCGCCGTGCAGATCGGCTGACATGTCGAAGAACGCGGGCCTGACGCCTGCGGGGGAGACGGCGTGCGCCTCGATGCGGTCGCGGAGCTTCTCGGTGGAGCCCTTCCGGTCCTTCCACCAGCCGTCGGGAACCGTGCCAACGACGTTCGCCGCGTCGACAATGATCACGGGCGTCCGGCGCACGAGCGGCTTGAGCAGCTGCCAGGTGGCGGCGAACGCCGGGTGCAACTCCTTCTGCTCGACAGCGTCGACGGGAACCCACTCGAGCGCATGGCTCTCAGGGTCGGTGATCTCTGGCGTGAACGGGTGCGTGACCTCAGCGACGACGGTTGTGTATGCCCAGCCGCCGCGCTCGAGCACGTGCGTGTAGCGGGGCGTCACAGCGTCATCGGGAACCCCGGCCTCCTCCTGCGATTCGCGGATCGCGCCAGCGATGGCAACCTCGCCCTGGTTGAGCGCGCCACCGGGGATCCCCCACGTGTTCCCGTGATCGCTCCAACTGACGCGATGCTGCATGAGGATCGCGTCGAGGGCTCGGTCGTATGCAAGCAGACCTGCCGCCCCGAACTTGCCCCAGTAGCGGTTTCCGTCTGCGGCCGTGACCCACGCGTCGCCGGGGTCTCGAAGGTCGCTCATGCCTCCCAGACTATCGGGCCGCGCGGGCGGGCTCACTGCAGCGGATGTTTGGGTGGCTCGTAACTGCTCGGGCCGGGTGCGTTGAGCCTCGCGAAGAACGCGTCGGTATCCGTGCCTGACGGGTCCTCCGGCGGATCATCCGGCCCGCGGCGGGAGC
>JAGNOB010000359.1 GCA_017990305.1 Leucobacter sp. | reverse complement strand
CGCGCGGAGCGACGCCGCAGCGAGTGCGAGCCATCCGTCGTCGTCAGAGCTCGCGAGCACGGCCGACGCCACCATCAGCACGCAAAGAAGGGTTAGGGAAACGAATCCCGTGCGCCGGCTTACGAGACCACGCGTGCGTGCAGTCGGCATGACAAAGTCGCGAGCAACTCCCGCACAAGACCACGCGCCGAGCGCTGCACCTCCAACAATGACGAAGAGCTGGGTGATGCCGCCGGGCCAGAGGAGCGCTGCCGCCAGCGCGGCCAGACCGATGCTCATCCGCCTGAGGTCTGGCGTGAGCGTGCGAGCCATGCTGATGACCGCGTGCGCGACAACGGCGACCGCCGCAGCCTGCAACCCCACGAGCGCACCTGCCCACGCGGGACCAGCGAGCAATTGCGCTCCCATCGCGAGGATGAACATGAGGAGCGCCGACGGCAGTGTGAACGCGACGAAGGCCGCGATCGCGCCGGGCAGCCCGGCCCGACCCAAACCGAGCCCGAAGCCAACCTGGCTTGAGGCCGGCCCGGGCAGGACCTGGCAGATTGTCACGAGGTCCGCGTAGTCGCGGTCGCTGATCCAGCCACGCCGCGCAACGAATTCGCTACGGAAATATCCAAGGTGCGCGATCGGGCCACCGAACGAGGTGAGGCCGAGGCGAAGAAAGGCCGAGAACACCTCCCGCGTAGTGCCAGGTGAGGGGTCGGTAGGTGGGGAACTGTGCGGCACGACGACACCGTAGCGGGCGAACGTTACGGGCAGATGGCCTGACTGTGGCACGGCAGCCGCCTGCGCCCTGGTAGTGTTGATTCCGTGAAAACCTTCGACACGCTCTTCGCCGAGCTCGCCGAGAAGGCCGCAACGCGGCCCGAAGGCAGCGACACTGTCGCCCGGCTGGACGCTGGCGTGCATTCGATCGGCAAGAAGATCGTCGAAGAGGCAGCAGAGGTCTGGATGGCGGCCGAGTACGAGTCGTCAGAAGCCTGCGCCGAAGAGATCAGCCAGTTGTTGTACCACCTCCAGGTGCTCATGCTCGCGAAGGGCATGACCCTTGAAGATGTGTACACGCATCTGTAGCGTCAACGCTCGGCTTGAGCCCCGCGTTGGCGCGTTTCGCTGACCTCTGAAACTCACTCGGCCGATCCACCTGCGTGCCTCGGCCACGATGGAAGGAAATTTCCACATGCTGCGAATCGCAGTTCCGAACAAGGGCTCCCTGGCTGAGGTTGCCGCAGAAATGCTCACTGAGGCCGGATACTCCGGCCGCAAGGACTCACGCAAGCTCGTCCACTCCGACCCGAAGAACGATGTTGAGTTCTTCTACCTCCGCCCGCGCGACATCGCGACCTACGTGGGCTCGGGTGCCCTCGACGTCGGCATCACGGGCCGCGACCTGCTGCTCGACTCCGGCTCGGAGGCGCACGAGATCGCCGAGCTCGACTTTGCTGATTCGACATTCCGTTTCGCCTCGCCAGCTGAGGGCGACATCAAGGAGCTTGAGGATCTCGCTGGCAAGCGCGTCGCGACGAGCTACCCGACCCTCGTTGACACGTTCCTCCGCAAGCGCGGGATCGAGTCGACGCTCGTGAAGCTCGACGGCGCAGTGGAGTCTGCGGTGCAGCTCGGCGTCGCTGACGCGGTCGCCGATGTGGTGTCGACGGGTGCGACGCTCCGCGCAGCTGGGCTCGACATCTTCGGTCCGGTTATCCTCGAGTCCACCGCTGTGCTCATCGGCGGCCCCAGCCAGCACGCAGGAATCGAGCGCCTGATGCGTCGCCTCCGCGGCGTGCTCGTGGCACGCAAGTTCGTGCTCATGGACTACGACCTCCCGGTCGATCACCTCGACGACGCGATCGCTGTCGCTGGCGGCATCGAGTCGCCCACGGTGTCGCCGCTGCGCGACGAGGAATGGGTTGCCGTGCGCGTCATGGTGCCGGCCGACGAGGCGAACTTCATCATGGACCGACTGTACGATCTCGGTGCGAGAGCTATCCTCGTCACTGCGATCCACGCAGCGCGGCTGTAGGGAGAATCATGACTGTTGCAGTGCGCGTGATTCCCTGCCTCGACGTCGCGGATGGCCGCGTCGTGAAGGGCGTAAACTTCCTCAACCTGCAAGACGCGGGTGATCCAGTTGAACTTGCCGCGAAGTACGCCGATCAGGGCGCCGACGAGCTCACGTTCCTCGATGTCACGGCAACCGTTGACGGCCGCTCGACGACCTACGACGTCGTGCGGCGCACCGCTGAGCAGGTCTTCATTCCGCTCACCGTTGGAGGCGGCGTGCGCGAGGCAGACGATGTCGCGCGGCTCCTCGAAGTTGGAGCTGACAAGGTCGGCATCAACTCTGGTGCGATTGCCCGCCCAGCAGTGATTGGCGAGATCGCCGACCGCTTCGGCGCGCAAGTTATCGTGCTCTCTCTTGATGTCAAGCGCAGTGACAAGCAGCCGAGCGGGTTCGTTGTGACGACCCACGGCGGTAAGCGCGAGACAGAGCTCGACGCGCTCGAGTGGTGTCGTGAAGCCGTGGAGCGGGGGGCTGGCGAGCTACTCGTGAATTCCATGGATGCGGACGGTACGCAAGATGGTTTCGACCTGGAACTCGTGCGCAAAGTACGTGAGCTCGCCTCGGTTCCCGTGATCGCCTCGGGCGGAGCCGGTGAGCTCGAGCACTTCGCTCCAGCAGTCGAAGCTGGGGCGGACGCCGTGCTCGCGGCCTCGGTGTTCCACTACGGCAAGTTCACGATTGGTGACGTCAAGCGGGCGCTCGCCGATGCAGGCCATACTGTCCGCCTTTCTCCCGGGCACGCAGCGTGAACGGTGAGCTGGACGCGTCAGCAGCTGACGCGGCGATTGCCGAACTGAAATTCGGGGCGGACGGACTACTCGCCGCGATTGTGCAGGACGACGAGTCTGACAGCGTGCTCATGCTCGCCTGGATGGATCAGGAAGCGGTGCGGCGCACTCTCACCACCGGGCGGGTGACGTACTGGTCCCGCTCCCGAGGAGAGTACTGGCGTAAGGGCGACACCTCCGGGCACCGTCAATACGTCCGGTCGGTGGCGAGTGACTGCGACGGCGACACCCTGCTCGTGCGCGTCGTGCAGCTCGGTGCGGCATGCCACACTGGCACCCGCACCTGCTTCGA
>JAGNOB010000358.1 GCA_017990305.1 Leucobacter sp. | reverse complement strand
GAGCCACACAACAGTTACCTACGACGGCGCACGCGAAGTGTCTGTCGAAGAGGGGCTCGCGATCCGCGACCTCACGGTATCGATTGGGGAGCGCGAGATCCTGCACGGGATTTCGCTCGACCTCATCCCGGGCCAGATCACCGGCCTCGCGGGCGAGTCTGGTTCGGGCAAGTCGATCACCGGGCTCGCGATGCTCGGGCTGCTGCCGGCCAATGCGCGCACTGGAGGCGAGATCCGCTTCGGCGGGCGCAACCTGCTCACGCTTCCCGAGCGCGAGCTCGGCAAGATCCGCGGGCAGCGCATCGGCATGGTGTTCCAAGACCCGACCGCGAGCCTCCACCCGATGCTCACGATCGAGCGGCAGCTCACCGATCACCTGCGCGCCCACACTGGCATTTCGAAGGCCGATGCGCGCGTACGTGCGCTTGAGGCACTTGAAAAGGTCAAGGTGCCGATGCCAGAGACCGCGCTGAAGAAGTACCCGCACCAGTTCTCTGGCGGGCAACTGCAGCGCATTGCGATCGCGGTCGCAATCATCTGCGAGCCGAGCATCCTCATCGCCGACGAACCGACGACCGCTCTCGACGTCACCGTGCAGGCCGGCGTGCTGCGCCTGTTGCGTGGGCTGTGCGACGAGCTCGGCCTCGCGGTCATGCTCATCACGCACGACCTCGGCGTTATGTCGAGCCTTGCTGACAGGATCGCCGTGCTGCGGCAGGGCGAGATCGTCGAGGAGGGCACCCGCTACGACGTGCTGCGCAACCCGCAGCACGAGTACACACGTGCGCTCATCGACGCGCTGCCGAGCCACGAGGGCGCCGGCGCCGGCGCCATTGAGGACACCCAGAACGAGAAGGAGGCGGGGAATGACTGAGCAGAACGCTTCGGCGGCCAGCCAGCCGCTGCTACGCCTCGACGAACTGTCCGTGCAGTACAAGCTGCCTGGGCGCGGTGTGCTCACCGCGGTCAACGGGGTCAGCTTCGAACTCGAGACCCAACAGGTCCTCGGCCTCGTCGGTGAGTCGGGCTGTGGAAAGTCGACCCTCGCGCGCGCCGTGTGCGGGCTAGAACCGATCCACTCCGGCAGTATCCGGTTCAACGGTGCCCCGATTCGCACCCTCGGCATGCGCACCCGCCCCAAGGAGCTGCTGCGCATCCAGATGGTGTTCCAGAACCCGTACGCCTCGCTGAACCCGAGGCGTACGGTCGGATCGCAGATCGCCGACGGGCTGCGGATCAACCCGCAGAAGGACTCGTGGTCTGTCGCGGGGCTCCTCGACGAGGTCGAGTTGCCGAGCGACGTGCAGAGCCGGTTCCCGCATCAGTTCTCTGGTGGGCAGCGGCAGCGCATTGCGATCGCCAGGGCAATCGCCTCCGGCCCGCAGCTGCTCATCGGTGATGAGCCCATCGCGTCGCTCGACGCGAGCCTGCAGGCGAAGGTGGCGAGCCTCATGCGGCGGCTGGCGCTCGAGTCTGGCGCATCGATGCTGTTCATCAGCCACGACCTCGCGGTCGTCCGAACCATCGCAGACGACATCGCAGTGATGAACAAGGGCGAGATCGTCGAGCACGGCCCCGTCGAACAGGTGTGGCGTTCCCCGCGGGATCCATACACGCAGCGCCTCCTCGCCGCGATTCCGGCGGTCGACGGGCTCGGCACGCTGCCTGGCCTTCCCGACGCCGCGTAGCCAGCAGCGAACGGCCCGGGGCGAGCTCACGCTTGCCCCGGGCTGTTCGCTGCCCGCAAGCTAGAACCGGATGATCTGCCTGAGGGCGTCGCCGGTCTCGAGCGCGTCCATCGCCGCGTTGATGTCGTCGAGCTCGATCGTCGCTGAGATCAGCGCCTCAAGCCCCAGCTTCCCGTCACGCCACAGCTGCGCATAGCGCGGGATATCGCGGCTGGGCACCGCAGAACCGAGGTAGCTTCCGATGACGGTGCGCGCCTCCGCAGTGAGGGTGAGCGGAGAGATCTCGCTTCGCTGGTCAGGGGCCGGGAGCCCAACGGTGACCGTGCGGCCGCCCGCAGCCGTGACCTGGTACGCGGTCTCGAAGGCGCGAGCGTGGCCGGCACACTCGACGACAACGGGAAACCGCATGCCCCGCTCAAGCGCCTGCTGCGGGGTGACACACTCGGCGGCTCCGGCGGCGAGCGCAGCAGCGAACTTGTGCTCGTTGGCATCGATACCGACGACGCGGTGCCCTTCGGCATGCGCGACGAGGAGCGCGGCCATGCCGACGCCGCCGAGCCCGATGACCGCGACGGTATCACCGTCGGCTGGTTTGCCGGCGTTGATGACCGCGCCGCCGCCAGTGAGCACTGCGCAGCCGAGGAGCGCTGCGATGTCGGGTGGTACATCATCGTCGACGGGCACGACGGAGCGAGCGTCGACAACGGCGTGCGTTGCGAATCCCGAGACGCCGAGATGGTGCCGGATGGGCTCGTCGCCGTCGAAGATCCGGGTTTCTCCGCTCATGAGTGTGCCGGCGGCGTTTGCCGCGCTTCCCGGCTCGCACGGGAGGAGCCCGTCGGTGAGGCATGACGGGCAAACCCCGCAGCGCGGCAGGAATGTCATCACCACACGGCGTCCGATGAGCGCACTGTCGCTGTCGGAGCCGACAGCCTCGACGCGCCCAGCTGCCTCGTGACCGAGGAGCATCGGGAGGGGGCGCGGCCGGTTGCCGTTGACCACTGAGAGGTCAGAATGGCAGACACTCGCTGCTTCGATGCGCACGAGCAGCTCGCCGGGCCCCGGCTCGCGCAGCTCGAGTGCTCTGACCTCGATTGGCTGCGACTGCGCCCACGGCTGGGGGCTAGCTGAGGCGGTGAGCACGGCTCCACGGATGTGTTTCATGACGGGATCTCCCTGGGTATGGATGACGTGTGCGGCCATTGTGTGAGGAGAAACGTCGGCGTTCGCTCACAATCGGGCTCGCACGGAACTGGCGGGGCGCGTGATTCTGGAGTTCTTGAACGCAAGCTCCATAGTACGAAACTTCTTCGGGTGATGAAAGCCCAGCCTGAGCAGATACGAGTTGACGGAGTCTGGCATTCGGTGCTAACTTCAGGGCAACGGGGCAAGAATCAAAGAATTCCTGGTTAGGAGTCTTTGTCTTGCCTTTTTCTGTCGTGACCCCTTGCCAGGTATGACAGAGA
>JAGNOB010000356.1 GCA_017990305.1 Leucobacter sp. | reverse complement strand
GGTCGGAATATAGTTATTACATCATACGTGTGACCTTAGGGCAAATGACGCCCATTTCGTGTCGATACGTCACACATGTCCTTCAAATGCCGCGAGCGCGGGGTGAGAGTCATCGCCACTCTCACCCCGCGCTCGCGGCCCAACGTTGTCGCGCTATGCCGCGGCCGCGATCCGCCGCTGGCCGAGCATGAACTCCCGCAGACCGACTGTCCACGGCTCAAGCTCCGACATTCTTCGTACCCTGTTCTGCAGCGCGCCGAGGTGCCGACTGCGGATCGTGACAACGTCACCGTACTCATGGGTAAACCCGAGCCCCGGCTCGCCCCGATCGGCTGTCGGAGCAAACAGCGTGCCCGTGAACAGCACGAGCCCATCGGGGTACTGATGGTGCTCGCCGATCGTCGCCCCAACAAGCTCCTCAAACGGGCGGCTAATGCGTGAGACGGAGTTCACCCCAGACATCTCGTAGCCGTCGACCCCCTCGACACGGAGCGTGATCTCCTCGTCCCGAACGGACTCGAGCGTGAAGTGCTCGTCGAAGAGGCGCAGGAAGGGCCCGAGGGCACTCGAGGCATTGTTGTCTTTCGCGCGACCAAGGAGTAGCGCGCTGCGCCCCTCGACATCACGAAGGTTGACGTCGTTACCGAGCATCACCCCTCGAACCTCCGCACGCGAGTTCACCGACAGCACCAGTTCGGGCTCGGGGTTATTCCATGCCGAGAACTCGGGTACCCCGATGTCAGCTCCGGTGCCGACTGACGCAAGCACCGGTGCCTTAGAGAACACCTCGGGGTCGGGTCCGATACCCACCTCGAGATACTGCGACCAGATGCCGCGCTCCTGCAGCACACGCTTCGCCTGGGCCGCGGCAGGCGATCCCGGTCGCAGCGATGCGAGGTCGCCGCCGATGGCGGCCGACACCTCAGCCCTCACCGCGGCCGCTGCACCGGGGTCTCCCCCTGCGCGCTCCTCGATCACACGCTCGATCATGGAGTCGACAAAGGTCACGCCACAGGCCTTCACCACCTGCAGGTCGAGCGGAGCAAGCAGGTGGGGACGCTCTTGGTCACCGGAAAAACTCGCGTCGATGACGTCCGCTAGCTGCCACCGCCGCTGGGAGTCGACATTTCGCACCAGCGCAACGGAGTCAGGCGCGTCAAGCAGATCAGACACGGTCGCGATGGCAGCGCTGAGGTCAACAAGCTCGTCGCCGCGCACCACGGCCACTCGAGCCGCCCGCACCTCCGGGTCCCACACGCGCGCAATCAGAGTCGCGTCACTCGCGTCCTCCGGCAGCACTTCAGATGGCTTCATCTCTCTCTTCCTTCCACATTGCGTCTGCGCCCTCACTTCGCGGGACGAAGCCGCAGCCCGTCCATGCCGCCGTCAATCGCGATGGCCGTTCCTGTCGTCGAGCCAGCAAGCGGACTCGCGAGGTAGGCAACCGCGGCAGCGACCTCTTCTGGCTTCACCAGGCGGAGGTGCGGCTGCCGCTTTTCGAGTGCAGCGCGCTCAGCGACGGGGTCAGCCGCCGACTCGAGCAGGCGCTGCACCCACGGCGTGTCCGCGGTGCCTGGATTTACGCAGTTCACACGGATGCCCTCACTGAGATGATCCGCCGCCATCTGCAGCGTGAGCGAATACACGGCACCCTTCGATGCGCCGTAGAGCGCGCGCTCAGGGAGCCCTGCGGTGACGGCGATGGAGCCAGTGTTCACGATCGCAGCCGCCGTCGATTTCCGCAGCCACGGAAGCGCTGCGCGCGACACGCGTACCAGGCCGAGCACATTGATGTTCAGCACGCGAAGCCATTCAGCGTCGTCGTTGGTCTCGATCGTGCCCTGCGCGCCAACACCCGCGTTGTTCACGACGATGTCAATGCCGCCGAAGCGTTCGACGACTGCCTGAATGCCCGCGTTCACGCTCTCGGTGTCAGCGATGTCCACTCGCACCGCAAGGATCCCCTCGGGGACATCAGCGGTATTGAGGTCGAAGACCGCAACCTGGGCGCCGCCGGCGATGAGCCGCTCAACGATCGCTGCGCCAATACCAGAGGCACCCCCGGTGACAATCGCGACAAGCCCGTCAAACTCTCCGCGCATCAGTTGCTTTCCTCATATGCGACGTACTCCTGGCGCTGCACGCCGAGCCCCTCGATCTCAATCTCAACGACGTCACCCGGCGCGAGGTACGGGAAGCGCCCCGAGAGCGCAACACCCTCAGGGGTTCCGGTAAGCACGAGGTCGCCCGGCTCAAGCACCATGTACTGGCTGAGTTCGTGCACGATATGCGCGATGCTGAAGATCATGTCTGCGGCGGTTGAGTCCTGTCGGACTTCACCGTTCACACGGCTCGTGAGGCGAACGCGCTGTGCGTCGATCTCGTCGGGGGTGACGAGCCACGGGCCGGTCGGCGAGAAGCCCGGACCCGACTTGCCCTTGCCCCACTGACCGCCCGAGAGCTCGATCTGCCAGGTACGCTCGGAAAGGTCGTTCACGGCCACGTATCCCGCAATGTAGTCTTCCGCGGACTCGACGGAGTCGATGTAACTCGCGCGCTTGCCGATCACGACGCCGAGTTCTACCTCCCAGTCGGTTTTCACGCTGCCCTTCGGAATGACGACGACATCGTTCGGGCCAACAACCGTGTTCGGGAGCTTGTTGAAGATCACCATGTTCTCTGGCGGGGCCGATCCCGACTCAGCCGCGTGTGCCGCGTAGTTCATTCCCACGCAGACGAGTGCCGAGGGGCGGGCGATCGGAGATCCGACGCGGAGGTCGGAGGCGCCTTCGAGCTCCGGGAGCCCACCCGCGGCGAGGAGACGCTGCACCTCGGGGATGCCTGATTCGAGGAAGGCGCCGTCGATCTTCGCGGTGACCGCGCGCAGGTCGTATGTGGCCGCATCGGTCACGAGCACGGGAACCTCTGACCCGACGGGGCCAAGCTGGGCGAACTTCATTGAACACTCATTTCTCACAAAGGTGGGATGTCTTACGGACAGACTACCCAACTCAGGAGGAATTTTGCCCGAAAGCAGCATATTCAAAGAAAGTCATGGGATCTTTCACCCCGAACGTTTACCGTCCAGCGGTCGCCGCGTCTCGCAGCCAGCTCTCAACGCCAGCGATGTGCGCGAGCATCAGCGCCGCGGCAAGA
>JAGNOB010000357.1 GCA_017990305.1 Leucobacter sp. | reverse complement strand
CATGATCGGGCGCGCGTTCTTGCCTGCGGGCGCGAGCGTGGCGGTCGTGCCAGGCTGAATGTAGGCGACACCCTCGGGGCTAAAGAGCTCTTCGGGTTCGTCGCCAAGCTCGGGCGTTCCGCCGGCGTTGAACTGGACTCCGAGATACTCGCCGGGTTCCCCGCGTTCGACCTCGGTGACCGCGATTCCGGCAGCTCGGTGAGCCCCCCACGTCATCAGCAGGTTTGCTGCGGTCAGAAAGCGTTCTGAGCCGCTCCCGAGCTGCAACGTTTCCTCATACGGGGTCGAGCCGTCGGGAGGAAAACGCAGCAGGTCGGCTGCGTCCGAAGCGCCAATTGCCGCGTACGCGACAGGCATGCTTGTATAGCTTTTTCTGCGGGGACCGGTCACTTCTTCGTTACTTCCTTGCCCTCGACGTCGCCAGAGAGTGCGGCAATAAACGCTTCCTGTGGAACCTCGACGCGGCCCACCATCTTCATGCGCTTCTTGCCTTCCTTCTGCTTCTCGAGCAGCTTGCGCTTACGGCTAATGTCACCGCCGTAGCACTTCGCGAGTACGTCCTTGCGGATCGCGCGGATGTTCTCGCGAGCGATCACGCGGGCGCCGATTGCTGCCTGGATCGGCACCTCGAACTGCTGTCGCGGGATGAGCTTGCGCAGGCGCTCAGTCATCATCGTGCCGTAGGCGTAGGCGTTGTCTCGGTGGACGATCGCGCTAAACGCGTCAACGGCCTCACCCTGGAGCAGAATGTCGACCTTCACGAGGTCGGCTTCCTGCCAGCCACTCGGCTCGTAGTCGAGGCTCGCATAGCCCTGCGTGCGACTCTTCAGGTGGTCGAAGAAGTCGAAGACGATCTCGCCCATGGGGATGTTGTAGCGGAGCTCGACGCGCTCACCGAGGTATTCCATGCCGAGCAGGCTGCCGCGACGCGACTGGCACAGCTCCATAATGGCGCCGACGTAGTCCTTCGGGGCGAGGATCGCCGCGCGAACCATTGGTTCGGAGACGCTCGCAAGTTTGCCGTCGGGGTACTCAGAGGGGTTGGTGACGGTCACCTCGGTGCCGTCCTCCTTGAGTACTTCGTAGATGACGCTGGGCGCGGTCGCGATGAGGTCGAGATCGAACTCGCGACGGAGTCGCTCGGAGATGATCTCGAGGTGGAGAAGCCCAAGGAACCCGCAGCGGAAGCCGAAGCCAAGTGCAACCGAGGTCTCTGGCTCGTACTGCAGCGCAGCGTCAGAAAGCTTGAGCTTGTCGAGCGCTTCGCGCAGCACCGGGTAGTCGGAGCCATCGAGCGGGTACAGGCCCGAGAAGACCATCGGCTTCGGGTCGGTGTAGCCCGGCAGCGCCTCGGTCGCGCCGCGCAGCTTCGAGGTGACGGTATCGCCGACCTTCGACTGGCGCACGTCTTTCACACCGGTAATGAGGTAACCCACTTCGCCGACAGCGAGGCCCTTTGTCGGCGTCGGGCCTGGCGAGGAGACACCAATCTCGAGCGCCTCGTACTCGGCACCGGTCGACATCATCTGGACTTTCTCGCGCGGCGAGAGCTTTCCGTCGACCATACGAACATAGGTGACTACGCCACGGTACGGGTCGTAGACCGAATCGAAGATCATGGCGCGAGCCGGTGCTTCCGTCTGGCCAACCGGCGCGGGGATCCGCTGCACGACAACGTCGAGGAGCTCTTCGACGCCGGCTCCGGTTTTGCCAGACACCTTGAGGATTTCCTCCGGGTTACCACCGATGAGGTCAGTGATCTCGCGAGCAACCCGCTCAGGATCGGCCGCTGGCAGGTCGATCTTGTTCAGCACGGGAATGATCTCAAGATCATTCTCCATTGCCAGGTAGAGGTTCGCGAGGGTCTGCGCTTCGATGCCCTGAGCCGCGTCCACGAGCAGAATCGCACCCTCGCAAGCCGCGAGTGAACGCGAGACCTCGTAAGAGAAGTCGACGTGGCCAGGAGTATCGATCATGTTCAGGGCGTACTCTCCGCCCTCAGACTGCCAGTGCATACGCACGGCCTGCGACTTGATGGTGATACCGCGCTCGCGCTCGATATCCATGTTGTCGAGGTACTGGGCACGCATGTCGCGATCGGACACCGTGCCGGTGACCTGGAGCATGCGGTCGGCAAGCGTCGACTTGCCGTGATCGATGTGCGCGATGATGCAGAAGTTGCGAATCATCGATGGGTCGGTCGACGCCGGCACCGGTGGTTTAAGACTACGAGGAGACATTGCCAGCCATTATCTCACGCGCGGCCGACTTGCGTGGCCACACCAGAATTCTGGCGCGCCAGGGGGTACAGCGAACCATCGTAGGATGAGGGAATGCCTGGTCCTCAGTTTCTTCGACGCTTCATCACGCCGGGACGCCCCGAGCGCGCTGCGCTATATACGGTCGCGCTCGCTGCCGCAGCTCTTATTGATCCGGCGAAGCTCACGCCAGGCAAACGGGCCCTCTACCGGCTCACTCTCGCCGGCATCACGGTTGCGACCGTGGCGGGCGATACGCCTCGTGAGGTGGGGGCGTTGAACCGTACAGCCCTTTCGGTCGCGACGGGCGGCGCCGTTCTTGGGCTCGCGGAAGCGGGCGAGGCGCTCGACGGCAAGCTGCAGCGATCCCTGGTCAGGCGAGGCGTGCGTAAGCCACGCATCGTCTTTGCTGCGATAACTGCAGCCGCGGCCCTCGCTGCTGAGCTGCCCGCGCTGCGCGCATCGCGACATGGGATCACGCTCAACTCACCAGCACCTGACCCTCTGGACCCCGACTCTGCGACGACGCAGGGCGAGCTGCCCGAGGGAGCGCGTGCGCTCATCACGGGCATGCTCGACTTCAGCGCGGATCCCGGCGCAGAGGCGCTGCGCACGCAGCTCGCGGTTGCTCGTGAGAAAGTATGGAACGACTCCCCCGGCGCCTACGAAATGATCGACTTCTACATCCCTGAGGCCGAGGCCTTGCCCCGTGCTGTGCCGCACAGGCAGCTCTTTCCTGTCATTGCCGAGTTTGATGATCCGGTCACAGGGGCGCCTCGAATTGTCCGCCTGAGCATCGAAGACGGACGCCTCGAACAGCTCTCGATCGAAACCAACCTCCCGGAGGGTGACGACGGCGACAGCGATGTACCGGCGTTCTTCTCGGTCGATGCTCGGG
>JAGNOB010000355.1 GCA_017990305.1 Leucobacter sp. | reverse complement strand
CGCGTAGTCGTTCGCGATCTGCTCGAACTCGTCTGCGCGCCACACGAGCCCGTCGGGGGCATGGCGGCGGATCACGCAATCGGCGACCGCGAGCGATACGTCAGCGATCGCGGTGTCGAGCGAACGATACGGCCCCGCGCCGAGCAGCAGCTTCTCCTGGTTCGAGAGGTGCTCGCGGACGTAGCTCGCGGGCGACGGGCTCGACAGGACGACAAGGCGGCGGATCCCGCGCCGCGATGCGCGCCGCTGCTCGGCTTCGTCCGCGACGAGACCGAGGTCGACGCTCGTGCGCCGATCCACGATGGCGGGGTACGCCCGCACCACGCCTGCGCTGCCTGAGCGGCCCTTCGCGTAGCTCGAGTCGACGTGCTTCGGGAGGTCGCCGAAATCCCACGTCGTCGCGCCGGTGCGCTCGAGCTCGCTCTTCGGGAGCGACGCCTGCGCGACCTTCGCGACGCCGCGCGTTGCCTGCTCCTTGTGCGTCGACTGCAGCTCGGCGAGGTCCTTGCCCGCGCCGATCGTGCGGCCGCGCGCGTCGATCACGCGGAACGTCGGCGTGAGGTGATGGGGGAGCCGCGCGGGATCGAAGTCCGCTGCCGTCACCTGCTGGCTCGTGCGGCGGCGGATCTCGTCGGCGAGCAGCTGCGTGAGCGACGCGTCGGTTCCCGCTGCCTCTGCGCCGTCAAGCTTCGGGCCGACGACGCCGAGCAGCGTGCGCGCCCAGTCGGCCGCGGGCACGACGTGTTTGCGGATCGCCTTCGGTAGCGTCTTGATGAGGGCGGTCACGAGCTCCTCGCGCATGCCAGGCACGAGCTTCTCGAAGTCGCCCTGCGCGAGCCGGGGGAGCAGCGGCAGCGGCACGTTCACCGTGACGCCGTCGTCCTCGCTCGTCGGGTCGAAGCGGTACTTGAGCTTGAGCGATTGGTCGCCGTGCTGCCACTGGCGCGGATACTCGGCCTCGTCGACCTCGACGGTCTCCTCTTCGAGGAGGTCGTCGCGGCGCATGTGCAGGTATTGCGGATCGTCGGCGCGTTTCTTCCGCCACCAGCCCTCGAAGTCGCGGGTGCTCGCGACGTCCTTCGGAATGCGGGCATCGTAGAACTCGAAGACAGCCTCGTCGCCGTCGAGGATGTCGCGGCGGCGCGTGCGCTCCTCGAGCTGCGCGAGCTCCCGGCGCAGCTGATGGTTCGCCCTGTCGAAAGCCTGCGGGGAGTCCCAGTCGCCGTCGACGAGTGCGTGCCTGATGAACAGCTCGCGCGCCTCGACCGGGTCGAAGCGGGAGAGCTGCACGCGGCGATCGGTGACAATCGGCACGCCATAGAGCGTGACCCGCTCGGTCGCGACCGCTGCGCCCTGCTTGCGCTCCCAGCGCGGCTCCGAATACTGGCGCTTCGCGAGCGGGCCAGCGAGCTCCTCGGCCCATTCGGGGTCCACGACCGCGTTCGAGCGGGCGAACAGCCGGCTCGTCTCGACGAGTTCGACGCTCATCACGACCTCGGGCGGCTTCTTCGCGAGCACCGATCCCGGGTACAGCACGAAGCGGGTGCCGCGCGAACCGAGGTACTCCTGAGCGGGCTTCCGCTTCACCGCGCCCGGGACCTCGCGGCCCCTGCCGGGCTGGCGACGATCCTGCCGGTCGTCGCGGGCACCGAGCTGCGAGAGCAGGCCCGCGAGCACGGATCGGTGGATGAGCTCGGGGGACCCACCCGTTGCCTCCTTCACCTGACCCTTGACGCCAGCGGCCCTTGAGAGCTGCCGCACGAGATCCATCCACTCGCGCACGCGCAGGAAGTTGAGGAACTCCTTCTTGCAGAGCCTGCGGAACGCGCTCGAGGAGAGCTCGGCCTGCTGCTTCTGCAGGTGGTTCCAGAGGTTCAGGAGCGTCAGCAGGTCGCCGAGTGGATCGTTGAAGCGGGCGTGGAACTGGTCGGCCTGCGCGCGCTCGGCGACGGGCCGCTCGCGCACGTCTTGGATGGTGAGCCCCGCGACGATCGCGAGCACCTCTGGCACGACCTCATGCCTGCGCGCCTCGACGACCATGCGAGCGAACCGGGGCTCGATTGGCAGACGGGCGAGCTCGCGTCCCGTCTTCGTGATCGCGTGGGTGCCCTGACTGATCTCGCGTGCGTCTGGCTTGCCGCCGCGCTTCGCGGGCCGCACCGCACCGAGCTCCTCGAGCAGGCCAAGGCCGTCGCGGATGCCGCGCTGATCGGGGGGAGTGAGGAACGGGAACCCGGCGATGTCGCCGAGGCCGAGCGACAGCATCTGCAGGATGACGCTCGCGAGCCCCGTCCGCTTAATCTCGGGCTCGGTGAAGAGCGGGCGCGACTCGAAGTCTTCCTCGCTGTAGAGCCTGATCGCGATGCCGTCGCTCGTGCGGCCCGAGCGGCCCGAGCGCTGGTTCGCGCTCGCCTGCGAGATCGCTTCGATCGGGAGGCGCTGCACCTTGGAGCGCGCGGAGTAGCGCGAGATGCGCGCCGTGCCGGCGTCGATGACGTAGCGGATCCCCGGAACCGTGAGCGAGGTCTCGGCGACGTTCGTGGCGAGCACGATGCGGCGCGCGCCGGCGTTCTGGCCGGTGCGGCGCTCGAACACGCGGTGCTGCTCGGCCGCCGAGAGCCTGCCGTAGAGCGGCAGAATCTCAGTGCGGCTCGCGGGGCCGCCGCGCTGCACCCGGCCCGAAAGCGCGTCGGCGGCATCGCGAATCTCGGCCTCGCCAGAGAGGAACACGAGCACGTCGCCGCGCGATTCCTTACCGAGCTCGTCGACGGCCTCTCCGATTGCGTCGAACATGTCGCGCTCGATCTTGCGGGTCTTCGACTGCTTAGTCTTCGGGTCAATCACCTCGCGCTCCTCGACGAGCGGGCGGTAGCGAATCTCGACGGGGTACGTGCGCCCCGAGACCTCGATGATGGGGGCGGGCTCGCCCGTCTTGTGGTCAGCGAAGTGCTGCGCGAACGAGGCCGGGTCGATCGTCGCCGACGTGATGATGACCTTGAGGTCGGGGCGGCGCGGCAGCAGCGTGCGGAGGTAACCGAGCAGGAAGTCGATGTTCAGTGAGCGCTCGTGCGCCTCGTCAATGATGATGGTGTCGTACGCCGTGAGGTCGCGATCGCGGTGGATCGCGTTGAGCAGGATGCCATCGGTCATCAGGCGAATCT
>JAGNOB010000354.1 GCA_017990305.1 Leucobacter sp. | reverse complement strand
CGAGTACGTGTACGGTGCACTGCGTGCCGGCGCAAGCGGCTTCCTCCTGAAGGACGCTCACCCCGACGACCTGCGCGACGCGATCCGCCGCACGCACGCTGGAGAGTCGCTGTTTGCGCCGAGCATTCTCACGGGATTCGTTGAGCACTACCTGCAGCGCCCCGGCGTAGCCGTCGCCCGCTCGCTCGACGTACTCACGGCCCGTGAGACCGAGGTGCTCGGGCTCGTCGCGCGCGGGCTGTCGAACGACGAAATTGCCGCCGCGTTCACGATCTCGGTAAAGACAGTCAAGACGCACGTCGGCAGCCTACTGGCGAAGCTCCACGCCCGCGATCGCGCCCAGCTCGTTATCGCCGCCTACGAGGGCGGCATCGCGGGCGGCACGGGCACTCGCTCGTGAATATTGCGCATCGAGTGTAGCCAAATTATTCACGTTGTGTGCGTTCAGGCATAGTCTGAAGCGACGAGCGCGCACGTGCAGAGGGGCACCAGATCATGACTGAACTCCCAGTATTTGAGACCATCAAGCTGACCTTCGACGGTGACCTGCTCACCGCAACGCTCGCGCGCCCGGCCCGCGCGAATGCGATCAGCGTGCAGACGCTGCGCGATCTCATCGCCCTCGCAGATTGGCTGAACGGCAACGAGGCCGTCCGCTTCCTCATCCTCACGGGCGACGGCCCTCTCTTCGCTTCGGGCCAAGATCTCCGCGAGGCTCGAGAGCAGCTTGCGGATGCGGCGCACGCCGGCGCGGCAGTGCGCGCGCTGCAGCGCTCGGCCCAAGAGCTCATGCATAAGCTTGAGGGCCTCGAACAGATCTTCTTCGTCGCACTCCAAGGGTCGGCGTACGGCGCAGGCGTCGCGATCGCGGCGACCGCAGACTTCCGGCTCATGGCGGAAGACGCTGTGCTCAACCTGCCAGAGACGAACATCGGCATGTTTCTCACCTACGGTGCGATCCCCAGGCTCGTCGCGATGATGGGCGCGAGTGCCGCGAAGGAGTTCGTGATGTTTGCGCGCGACATGAGCGCGAAGGAGGCCCTGCGGCTGGGCCTCGTGAACACGGTCGTACCGCGCGAGCACATCATGGCCGCGGCGCTCGGACAGGTCGAGGAGCTCAGACAGAAAGACTTCCGCTCGCTCCGCATCACCAAGCGGATCGCGCAGGCCGCCGCGGCGGTGAACGTCGGGGACATCCTCGTGAGCGAGCCAGAGCTCACCGAGGGTGCGCTCTCCGACGGCACCACGCTGCGCCTCGTTGACCGCTTCTTCGCGGGGCGACGCTGAGCACGCCGCCGCTCAGCCCTCAGCGCGGCCGATCTTCCAGTACCCCATGAACGCGACCGCCCGGCGGTCGATGCCGAGGTCGCGCACGAGGTGACGGCGTAGGCGAGTGACGACGCCTGCCTCGCCCGCGAGCCAGGCGTACTCTTCGCCCGCGACATCCTCTGGCACCTCCCAGAGCACCTCGTCGGGGTCGACCGACTCAGGCTCGGCGCCGGCGGTCTGAGCCGCGGCTGCGCTGCGCTGTGCGCCCCACTCAAGCACCGCCGGTTCCAGCAGCGTGCCGTGGGCGGTGTCGCCGCGGCCGAGCCAGCGTACCCGCACGCCGGCGGGATGCGTCACGTCGAGCGCGTCCTCAGGGGAGGGCACCTCGATGATTGCCTCGCCAGTGAACTCTGTTGGAAGCGACTCGAGGATCGCGCAGATCGCTGGCGCCGCGGTCTCGTCGCCGGCGAGCAGCACCCGCCGAGCCGAACCCGGGTTCCACTCGATGCCGCCCGCGGGCTCCGTGGCGCGCGAGTCCGGGCCGATGACGATGAGCTCGTCGCCTATCTGCGCGTGCTGCGCCCACGCGGACGCCGGCCCCTCGGTGCCGTGCAGCACGAAGTCGATGTCGATCTCGGATAGCTCGGGCCGCACCGCGCGGATCGTGTAGGTGCGGATCGCGTTGCGCTCGGGGTCGGGGAGCTCCCGCCAGCGGCGATACCAGTCCTGCATCGCGGGGCGTTCTGCGTCGAACAGGCCGAGTTCGGGGAATGTGCCGTCGGCGCGGGGGAGGAGCAGCTTGATGCGCTGGTCGAGGCCGTCCGTGCCAAAGTGGGCGAGTTCGGTGCCGCCGAACGTAATGCGAGTGAAGTGCGGGCTGAGCGGGGTGACGCGGAGCACCGTGGAGAGAAACGCATCGTAGGGCTGGCGTGTGGTCATGCGGTTGGGCTCCTAGAGGGCTGAGAGGGGCATGGGAATTACACACCACTCTATTCATCAGATCAAGGTTAGGCTACGCTTACTTAACTGTGAAAGCATCGACACTTCGCGGCGCGGATCTGCGCCTCGGCTACCGCGGCACCCCCGTCGTGCACGGCGCAACCCTCACGCTCAGGCCGGGCAGGGTGACAGCGCTCGTTGGCCCGAACGGCAGCGGCAAATCGACGCTGCTGCGCGCCATTGCCCGCCTGCATCGCACCGACTCGGGCAGCGTCACGATCGACGGCCCAGATGGGGCCGCGCGCCCAGCCGACGCACTGAGCGCGAAGGAGTTCGCCCGAGAGGTCGCCATGCTCTCGCAGTCGCGACCGCACCCCTCTGGCCTCTCGGTGCGCGACATCATCACCTACGGCAGGCACCCGTACCGCGGGCGCTTCACCGGTCTGAGCGACCGCGACCGCGAGGCCGTCGACACCGCACTCGAACTCACCGGGCTGACGCCGATGGCCGATCGTTCAGCCGACCAGCTCTCTGGCGGCGAGCTGCAACGCGTCTGGCTCGGCACCGCGCTCGCGCAGGACACCGGGGTGCTCCTCCTCGACGAGCCAACAAACCACCTCGACCTCAAGCACCAGGTCGACACGCTCGACCTCATCTGCGACCTGGCAGCGCGCGGCACCGCCGTGGGGGTTGTGCTCCACGACCTTGACCAGGCCGCAGGCGTCGCAGACGACGTCGTGCTGCTCGCTGCTGGCCGCGTGCGGGCCGCAGGAATTCCCGAGGACGTGCTCACGGGCGAGCACCTGTCTGAGGTGTACGGACTCCAGATCGACACCCTCGTCGACGAGGACACCAGACGCGTGCGGGTTCTTCCGCGCGCACGACAGCGGCAGCAACCGCGCCGCCCCGACCCAGAATCCAGCACCCTCTGAGGCGTCCCACTTCGCCCATGCGCCGCCGCCC
>JAGNOB010000353.1 GCA_017990305.1 Leucobacter sp. | reverse complement strand
CGTCATCAACGGCACGAAGCAGTTCATCTCGGGCGCGGGCGCCGCAGCGGTGTACGTCGTGATGGTGCGCACCGGGGGACCCGGAGCCAGCGGTATTAGCACTGTGATCGTCGAGAAAGACGTCCCTGGCCTGAGCTTTGGCCCGAACGAACACAAGATGGGGTGGAACGCGCAGCCAACCCGTCAGGTGATCTTCGAAGACGTGCGGGTTCCTGTAGGCAACCGGCTGAGCGAGGAAGGTGACGGCTTCCGGATCGCGATGAAGGGCTTGAACGGTGGCCGCGTGAACATCGGAGCATGCTCGGTTGGGGGCGCCCAGTGGGCTCTCGAGCGGGCGACTGCGTATGTGCAGGAGCGTCACGCGTTCGGCGCTCCGCTCGCCGCGAACCAATCGATTGTGTTCGCGCTTGCGGATATCGAAACGGATCTCCAGGCGGCACGCGCCTTGCTCGAACGGGCCGCAGCAAAAATGGACACCGGTGCAAGCGATACGGCCGTGGCGTGCGCGCTCGCGAAACGCTTCGCAACGGACGCGGCGTTTGACGCTGCGAACAAGGCGCTGCAACTCCACGGCGGGTACGGCTACCTGCATGAGTACGGGATCGAACGGGTTGTCCGCGACCTGCGTGTCCACCAGATCCTTGAGGGAACCAACGAGATTATGCGCACGATCATCGGGCGTGGGCTGCTGCAGGGTGGCAAGCGATAGCTCACGACCCGCAGCGATCGCTGCGGTAAGCGAAGGAGAGAACATGACAACGATTGCGTTCATCGGGCTCGGGCACATGGGAAGGCCAATGGCGGCGAACCTTGCTGGAGCGGGCTTTGCCGTCCGCGGGTTCGACCTCGTCCCTGAGCTGTGTGACGCTGCCCGGGCTGCCGGGGTAGAGATCGCGCTTTCAGCCGCCGATGCGGTGGCGGATGCGGACATCGTCATCACGATGCTTCCGGCAGGTAAGCACGTGCTCGCCGCGTACGAGGGCGGGGATTCGCCCGGGCTGCTCGGCGCAGCACGGCCTGGAACGCTGTTCCTTGACTGCTCTACGATCGCGGTTGATGAAGCGCGGAGCGCGGCTGCGCTCGCGGTTGCAGCGGGACACCGAGCACTGGACGCGCCAGTCTCGGGCGGCGTGGTCGGGGCCGAAAACGGCACGCTCGCTTTCATGGTCGGGGGAGAGGACGCAGACTTTATCGCTGCCAAGCCCGCTCTCGAAGCAATGGGTGGGCGCATTGTTCACTGCGGCAGCGCCGGACTCGGCCAGGCCGCCAAGGTCTGCAACAACATGATTCTTGGCGTGACACAGATCGCGGTGGCTGAGGCTTTTGTACTGGGCGAGCGCCTCGGACTGTCTCACCAGGCGCTGTTCGACGTCGCGAGCAACGCTTCGGGACAGTGCTGGGCGCTCACCACGAACTGTCCGGTTCCTGGGCCCGTCCCTACGAGCCCTGCGAACAATGGCTACGAGCCGGGATTTGCCGGCGCACTCATGGCAAAGGATCTTGGGCTTGCCGAGCAGATGATCGCTCTGACAGGCGTCGATGCGCAGCTTGGTCTGCTCGCGCAGAACCGCTACGCGGAGTTTGCTTCAGGTGCGGGTGCGCAACAGGACTTCTCGGGCATCATCAATACGATTCGGGATGCGAACGTCGACGCGTAGGCGCCTTCGGCGTTAGTTGCGCGCGTAGAGCCGGGTCGCAAGCTCGACGAGTGCCTCGATCCCATTCGGGGCCTCGTCGCGCCACCACACGAGGCGAACTGCGATGCGCGGGGCATCGGTGATGGGGATGAACCTGATGCCGCTACGTGCGTGATGCACCGAAGTGGCTTCTGCCGTCACTCCGACTGCTTCGCCAGCGGAGAGGGTGTTCAGCCAGTCCTCGGTGTCCGTGACCGCGATGAAGGTGTCCGGGGCGGGGCCGCCGTCCCAGAGCTCTCGCTTCGTGGTTCCCGAGCGGGGTTCGGCCGCCACCGTACGCCCGGCGAATTCGCGCATGCGAAGCGTACGGCGTTTGGCCCACTGCGCGTCATCGGTGGAGAAGACCGCGTACCGGCGTTCAAGACCGATGACGGCGCTCGAGAATCGCGCGGCGTCGGGTGGGATACGCATGATTGCGACGTCGCAGCGCCCCTCGGCGAGACCCGAGGTTGGGGTGCTGTGCTGCGAGAAGTGCAGCTCGGTATTGGGGTGCTGAGCCCGCCACTCGCGCAGCACGCTCGTTGTGTGCTTGCCGAGTGCCGACCAGGCATAGCCGAGGCGAAGCCGGTCGTGTTCGCGCGCTGCCAGGGTGTTCACGGTGTCAACCTGGGCGAGCAGTCTGCGCGCTTGCGGCAGCAGCGCCTCCCCGAACGCCGTGGGCTCACAGCCGTGCCGCCCGCGCCTGAGTACACGCTGCCCAAGCGCCCGCTCGAGGCTCGAAATCGCGCGTGAGGCGGAGGCCTGCGAGACGTGGAGCTCGATGGCCGCGTCGGTAATGGTGCCGAAGGTTGCCGCCAGCACAAAGCAGCGCATTTCTCGCAATGACCATTCCATACGTTAAGCGTATGTAAGGTGCGAAACTTGCACAATATGAAACCTAGGAAGCGGCCTATGGTTGAGCCGTGACCACACAGAACATCCCCGTGCAGGGCGCGCAAGCGCGCGCCGCAACAGGCGCCTCGCTCGGGCGCGGAATCGGCCTGACGCAGGTCGCTTCCCTTGGCAACCAGCTCGGGGCGGCCACGGGAGCACTCGCGTTCCCTGCAATCGGCCCTATTGGTGTGGTGGCGGTGCGGCAACTTGTCGCGGCCGCCGTGCTGGTGCCGATCGGGCGCCCAAACTTCCGCACGATGCGACGCGGCGACTGGATGGCAGTGACCGCACTCGCGCTGGTGTTCAGCATCATGAACACCTCGGTGTACGTCGCAATCGACAGGCTTGGCCTGGGCCTCGCGATCACCCTCGAATTTCTCGGACCGCTCGTGCTTGTGATTCTGAGTGCGCGCAGGCTGATTGACCTGGTGGGTGGATTGCTTGCCGTCGCTGGCGTGGTCATTCTCGTGAACCCTGGCCCAAGCTCGGACCTGCTCGGTGTCGCGATTGGGTTGGTGTCGGCCGGGGCGTGGGCGGCCTACATCCTGCTCAACCGACACATCGGCCAGCGGCTGCCCGGTGTTCAAGGCACCGCAACAGCG
>JAGNOB010000352.1 GCA_017990305.1 Leucobacter sp. | reverse complement strand
GAGCGGAGCCGCTCGATCTGGCGGCGGATGAGATCCACCATGCGCGGCAGCATGGCGCTCGAGTCGCCACCAGCATGCGGAGTGATGAGCGCGTTCGGCAACGACCAAAGCGGGTGATCCGCTGGGAGCGGCTCAGGAGCGGTGACGTCGAGGGCAGCTCGGAGCCTCCCGCCTGCGAGCTCAGCAACGAGCGCCTCGGTGTCGATGAGGGGCCCGCGGCCAACGTTCACCACCAGCGCACCGTCTGGAAGCGCCGCGAGCGCCGCCGCGTCGAAAAGGCCCTTCGTCTCGGAGCTCAGTGGGAGCCCGAGGATGAGAACCTCGGCTTCTGGCAACAGCTCGTGCAGCTCGTCGAGGCCGTGCACGTGCACGAGTTCGCCCGCAAGGTTCAGCTCGTCGCGTGCGGTGCGAGCAAGCCGAGTGATATGCGTTTCAAAGCCGGCGAGCCGTGCCTCGATCGCCTTGCCGACGCCGCCGAACCCGACGAGCAACACGCGCCGATCTGCGAGGCTCGGGAAGGAGACAAGATCCCACTTGCCCTCGAGCCCGTCGCGAATGAAGCGGGGCAGGCCGCGCTGCGCTGCGAGCGTCAACCCCACCGCGAGTTCGGCTGTTGATGCTTCGTGCACCGTTGTCGCGTTCGCGAGCGCGAAGCGGCTCGGCAGGTACTTGTCGACGCCGTTGTATCCGATCGACTGCCACTGCACGAGACGCGCCTCGACGGCATCGAGGTTCGCAAGCATGCGAGCGCTCCCCCAATACGGTGGCACGACAATGTCGAAACGCTCGCGGGGCGCTGGAGTGTCAAGATCCCATTCGACGATGTCCACACCGTCGATCTCTCCAACCGCCTCTCGCAATCCCGGGTCGGTCGGCAGTGACAAAACGAAATCGCTCATGACCCAATACTAGGGGTGCGCAGTGCGCGGCACGCCAGCGCTCGACGGGAGGAACGGGGCTGCTTCAGGCCCCAAGAACCAGCCGAAGCTGCTCTACAAATCGTTCGATCGTCGCTGCCGACTGGCGCCGGGCCGCCGGCGATTCTTCGGGCCGGTTGAGGTACCCGTGAACGGTGTCGGGCTCAATCGACTCTGACACGCGCACGTTTGCCGAGCGGAGCTGCTCGGCAAACTCCTCGCCGGATGCACGCAGCTCGTCAGCGTCGGCGTTCACGATGATGGTTGGTGGCAGCAGCCCAAGCTGTTCGGCGGGCAGCTCACCAGCGACACGCAGCCCAACGGTATCCGCACCCAAGTAGAAGTCATACATCTCGGCGATGCGGTCAGCCCGGAAGCGGCGGGCCTCGGGAAGCGCAGCAACGGCGTCAGCGATCCGGGGATCGGCGCGCTGCACCCGGTGCAGTGTCGGGTATTCGAGGAGCAGCGCAGCGGCGGCTCGTTCCGGGTTCGCGTCGCGTTGATCGAGCGTCGCGAGCACGGCGAGGTGAGCGCCAGCGCTCGCCCCACCGGCAACGAGCGGTCCCGCATACTCGCCACCGGCCCACGCCAGTACAGCGGCGACATCGTTCGACGGCGCAGGCGCTTTCACCTTCTCGCTCGCGAGGACGTAGTCGACGGAGATGACACGCAGACCGGCCTCCGCGAAGCTGCGCGATACCCAGTCAGCCTCGGGCCAGTCGAGTGTGCCACGCATAAACGATCCACCGTGTGCCCACACGAGCGTCGCCCACGGCTCGATGCCTGCGGCTGGTTCGTAGTGGCGGACGGGAACCGCCACAGACCCGACGCGGTTTGGCTCCGCTGCAGGCGCACCGGCGGGGCCTGTCACCTCGAAGGACGTGACCCGTACTTCTCCACCCACCAGCTCTTCCCCCTCGGCTTCGGTTGCCACACACCCGGACAGTGCCAGCAGCGCTCCCGCTACAAGGAGCGGTGCCCACACGAAAGGATGCCGCATTGCCCCAGTATATTTGCGCTCGGTGCGCAACAATGGAGGCATGAACGACCAGCGCACGTCGGGACGCCGCGATTTCACGTACACAGACGCACACGGCATCGAGATCAGCGCATACTCGTGGGCACCGGACCCGGCCACGACGCCGGAGCCGCACGGAGCCGTGCAGATCGCGCACGGCATCGGTGAGCACGCCCTCCGCTACGATGCGTTTGCCCGCTTTCTCGCCCGGGCTGGCTTTGTGGTCTACGCGAACGATCATCGCGGCCACGGCGAAACAGGCAGGCGGCAGCACGGGGGCGACCTGGAACTGCTCGGGAAGCTGGGGCCTGGCGGGCTGCGTGCGGCCGAGGCCGCGATCGAGCAACTCACTGGCATCATCCGCGCGGAACATCCTGGGCTGAAGCTCGCCCAGTTCGGGCACTCGTGGGGGTCACTCATGACCCAGCGCATTCTCAACGCGAAGCCTCGGCTGTGGGACGCCGTCGTCCTCTCGGGCAGCGCGTACCGCACCCCCCGCTACATGGAAAGCGGCAAGCTCAACGCGAACTGGGCCGAGGAAGCAGATGCCTCGGGCTTTGAATGGCTCAGTCGCGACGCCGCGGTAGCTCAAGCGTTCATTGCCGACCCGCTGTGCTTCGAAGCAAATATTCTCAAGCTCTTCGGCGTGAGCGATGGCCTCCGCCTCTTCGGCACTCCCGCCGAAGGGCTCTCACGAGACATTCCGATCCTCATTGTGTCGGGCGGCGACGATCCGCTCAGCCGCGGCGACGGCCTCAAACGCCTAGCGGATGCGTATCGCGCGCGCGGCGTTCGGGATATCGCGCTGAAGATCTATCCGGGGGCCCGCCACGAGATTCTCAACGAGACAAACCACGACGACGTCTTTTCCGATGTCGCTACGTGGCTCGTCGACCGGTTGGATTAACCGGGGTCAACTGCATCGCTAGCTCCGGTCAAGGCGTTCGTAGCCGGCGAGCAGGATGCGCTCGGCGAGGAAGAGATATTCCTTGAGCTGCGCGGCGGCCTCCTGCGTGTTGCCCGCTTCGAGCAGCTCGACGATTTCAAGATTGCGCTCAAGAAATGGTGCGTGGAGGTACTCGGGGTCATCGATGAGGCCGAACGCCAGCCGAAGCTCGGTCGCGAGCTGCACGTACAGCCGGTTGAGCCGGGGGCTATCCGCAAGCTCAAACACTGCCTGGTGAAAACGTATGTTTGCGCCGGCGATCGCTTGCCAGTCGTCTAGCTCCCTGTGCGCTAGGGCCGCTTCCACTGCCG
>JAGNOB010000350.1 GCA_017990305.1 Leucobacter sp. | reverse complement strand
CCCATCAGATTGGGCTGCTGGAGCTCTTCCGAAAGCTACACGCGAGCGGCCGCACACTCGTCGCTGTGCTCCACGACCTGAATCACGCCGCGCGCTACGCGACCCACATCATCGCGATGAAGGACGGGAGGGTCGTCGCTGAGGGCGCGCCGCGCGACATCATCACCCCGGAGCTTGTGCGCGAGGTGTTCGATCTCGACTGTGTCGTGATCTCGGACCCTGTCACCGGTAGCCCGCTCGTCGTTCCGCTCGGCACCGCGGCGGCCTAGGCCGCGAGCCTTCTCGCCAACGCACACGCCCCCGACGAAAGCACACGCTCCCTACCTGTCGGAGGCGTGTGCTTTCGTCGGGGGCGTGTGCTCCGGGGCTCGCTTGAGGACGGCGTGGGCCGCAGGGCCGCGGGGCTCAGGGCCGGCGGGGCGCAGGCACGGCGGGGCGCAGGCACGGCGCGGGGCCGCGACGCGGGCGTTGACCGCTAGCTCAGGCGCGTGCGCGGTGCGATGTTGTAGGTGTGCTCAGGGTCGCGGTAGACGGCATCGCCGAGCGCCACATCGATCGCGGCGAGCGTGTCGGCGTCGAGCGTGATCCCTGAGGCTTTCACCGTGTCGGCGAGCTGCTCCGGCCGCGATGCTCCGACGAGGGCGGCAGAGACGTTTGGATTCTGTAATACCCAAGCGATCGCCATCTGCGGCATCGTGATTCCGGCTTCCTGCGCGACAGGCTTGAGACGTTGCACAGCTTCGAGCAGATCGTCGCGCATGAACGATTGAATAAAGCGTGACCCGCTGTGCGGATCGGTCGCGCGCGACCCTTCAGGGCGTTGCTCCCCCGGCAAGTACTTACCTGTGAGCACCCCCTGTGCCATGGGCGACCACACGATCTGCGAGATTCCGAGATCTTCCGACTCAGGAACGACTTTCTCCTCGATCACACGCCAGAGCATCGAGTACTGGGGCTGATTGGAGACGAGTTGGATGCCGAGTTGCTTCGCGAGTGCGTGCCCTTCGCGGAGCTGTTCCGCGGTCCACTCAGACACCCCGATGTATAGCGCCTTGCCCTGCCGCACGATGTCGGCGAAGGCTTGGAACGTCTCCTCGAGCGGAGTGTCGTAGTCAAAGCGGTGCGCCTGATAGAGGTCGACGTAGTCGGTTCCGAGTCTCCTGAGCGATCCGTTGATTGAATCGAAGATGTGCTTGCGGCTGAGCCCCGTATCGTTCGGACCCTTCGCCCCCACAGGGAAATAGCACTTCGTAAAAATCTCAAGCCCCTCGCGCCGGTGCCCCGCAAGCGCATTGCCAAGGACCACCTCCGCGGCCTGATTTGCGTACGAATCTGCCGTGTCGAAGGAGGTGATCCCGGCGTCGAGCGCGGCGTGCACAGTTTTCACTGCGGCGTCATCGCCCACTTGCGAGGCGTGCGTCACCCAGTTCCCGTAGGTGATCTCCGAGACTTTGAACCCGCTGTTGCCGAGGTAGCGATAGTTGACCATGGCCCCACGCTAACCCCGTTTGCCTTGGCTCGGGCTCTTAATTTAGGAAGATGTCGGGGAAGAGGCGGTCGTCCGGCGTGCCTGGAACGGCAGCGTACCCTGAAAAGTCAGTCACACCGTCTGCCGCGAGTACTTCCTCGACGATGAGCGTCTGGCCGGTAAAATCGGCTGAGGGCTTCGTGAGCACAGCGTACGCTGCGTCCGCGTAGATCTCCGGCGTGCGGCTTGCGGCCATAACCTTGTCGCCGCCGAGCAGATTTTGCACAGCTGCTGTCGCAATCGTTGTCGCGGGCCAAAGTGTGTTCGCCGCGATTTTCGCCTCGGCAAATTCAGCTGCAAGGCCCAGCGTCGCCATGGTCATGCCATACTTCGCGAGCGTGTAGCCGGTGTGAGCACCAAGCCACTTCGGCGTAACGTTCAAGGGCGGCGACAGCGAAAGAATGTGGGGGTTCTCAGCGGCCTTCAGCGCAGGTACTGCCGCGCGCGAGAGCATGAACGTGCCACGCACGTTCACGTCTTGCATGAGATCATACTTTTTGGGGTCGAGTTCGAGCGTACGTGACAGGTCGATGACGCTCGCGTTGTTTACGACGATGTCGATCCCGCCAAACTCGGACCGCGTCTGCTCAACAGCTCCGGCAACATCCTCGTCGTTGCGCACGTCGCCAACGATCGCGAGCGCATTGCCACCGGCCGCTCGGATCTGCTCCGCAGCCGTGTGGATCGTACCCTCGAGCTTCGGGTGGGGCGTGTCTGTCTTGGCAAGCATCGCGATGTTCGCGCCGTCTGCCGCAGCACGCAGCGCAATCGCAAGACCGATGCCACGGCTCCCGCCCGACATGAGAATGGTTTTTCCAGCAAGGTTCATAACTACTCCTTTGTTGTTCACGCGGTACCGCTCTGTGTGCGCGTATCTCTCCAGCCAATCAGCTTTTGCTGGGCGGCTGCAATAACTTGCTGTTCCTTGGTAGCATCCAACCCAATCCCAGCCTTAAACGCGGGCAGTCTTGCAGTATCTGTTGCAGCACCGATGCCCCGCATCCATTCCCAGGTGTCGGCGATTGTCTCGCGGAGGCTGCGAAACGTGAGGCCCGCACGCACAGCCGCCGAACTGTCCGTTGCCCACACTGCGTCCGCCCCGTGACCGGTTGGAGCCCACAGCGGCAACTCCGTCCACGGCTCGACACCGTGCTCAAGCAGGATGTCAGCGGGGACTTCGATAGGACTCGCCGAACCGCCGGTAACCTCTTGGCAGTACCCGAGAAACTCACCGAACGTCGCCCGTCCCCGCGCCCCTGCGACAATGAACCGGGTTGCCGCGACCATACCTCTCGTTGCTTGTTCCCCGAGCCTCACGACGAACTCAGCGACATCGCGCGCATCGATTGGCGCTATCGCTGAGTCCTCCAGTGAGTGAATAACCGGCCCTCCGCGAGCATGCCGCGCAAGCCACCACGGAAGCCGCCCAACATTCTCGCGCGGGCCGATCATGATGCCCGGGTAGATCACGGTGAGGCGGTCGCCTAACGCGGATTCTAGCTCCCGTTCGCACTCCGCTTTCGAAGCCCCATAGCTGCGAGCTGCGGGAACAAAGGCGAGCAGCCGAGAAGACTCGTTCACGGGCGCTGTGGGCCAGGCCTCGAACGCGGTGACGGTCGATACGAAGACATATCGTCGGCACACGGGCCCGAGCGATGCTGCAGAAAGCGCGAC
>JAGNOB010000351.1 GCA_017990305.1 Leucobacter sp. | reverse complement strand
GGTGCACGCGTGCCGATCCCGTACTCCCAGCCGCTTGAGGAAGCGGTGATTCCGTCGAAGGACGACATCATCGCTGCGGTCAAGCGCACGCTCGCATAGTCACAACGTGAAGGGAGGGGGTGGCGAAGCCGCCCCCTCCCTCAACGTTCTCCTCACATCGTTTCCAGGCTGCGCTGCCGCGCGCCCTGCATCGGCTTTCGAAAGGCCAACAATGAACCGTCTGCTCAACAAGTCATGCCTCGTCTTCGGGGGTGGTTCGGTCGGTGGCGAGATCAATAACGGTCTCGCCGCAGCGATCACCTACGCGAGGGAGGGCGCACACGTCACGATCGTCGATTTGAACGCTGCGGCGGTCGAAGGGGGCGTGCAGCGCGTTCGAGAAGAATGTGAGCAGCTGGGAAAGACACCCTCGGTGCTCGGTATCACCGGAGACGTGACCGACGAACAGTCGGTCGAAGCGGCAGTTGCTGCCGCGGTGGATCAGTTCGGTGGCATCGACGTCCTCCACAACAACGTCGGCGTTGCAAAGATGGGTGGACCCATCGAACAGTCCCTCCACGACTGGAATTTTTCGCTCGATGTGAACCTGACAAGCATTTTCCTCACGTGCAAGTATGTGCTGCCGCACATGTTGGAGCGTGGCAGCGGGAGCATCGTAAATATTGGTTCTGTCGGTGGGATGCGATACATCGGCTACAACTACCCGAGCTACTCGGCGACCAAGGGAGCGGTCGCCCAGTTCACCCAAAACCTTGCGCTCGAGTATGCGTCGCGGGGTATCCGGGCCAACACGATCGCACCCGGCTACATCAATTCACCGATGATCTATCGCCAAATCAGCGCAGCTTACGACAGCGTTGAAGAGATGGTCGCAGCGCGAGACGCCCTGTCGCCCACGGGCCGGATGGGCGATTCCTTCGACGTTGCAAATGCGGCGTTGTTCCTCGCATCTGATGAGTCCCGTTACATCAACGGCGTCTGCATCCCGGTCGACGGCGGGCTCGTCCAAAGCTCGGCTCCGCCAGCTTCACAGCGCTGACCTATCGGGCCTGCAGCTCTCGTTCCCGCTCCCTGAGCACATCGAGCCACGCAAAGTGGGCGTCGACAGCGATCGAGGTCGCGAGCGTGTCGCGGGCTTTGAGGGCGGAAACAATGTCGTCGTGAACCGTACGCATGGTCTCAAAGTCCTGCTCCAAGGTGAGGTGCTGGAGGGTGCCGTGGAGCACGGGGTGCAGCATCTGGGAGAAAAACATGAGCCCCGCGGAGTCCGACGCCGCGAATAGTGCGCGGTGAAAGGCGTCATCAGCGGCGAGAAGCTCCCGCCCGCTCTGCGTCTCGTGCATCATCGAGACGCAGTCAGCCAGCGCCTCCAGCGCTGGCTCGTCGGCGTTGCTGCATGCCTCAACTGCTGCCTGTCGCTCGAGCGCGTGGCGCACTGAAATGAGCGACTCCACGGTCATCTGCTGGAACATCAGCCCCAACATGAGTACGTCACCGGTCTGCTCAGGCTGTAGCCCGGTGTAGTACGTCCCAAGACGTTCCTTGCGTTCGAGCACTCCCATGGACTCGAGCTTGCCCATCCGGTCCCGCAGCGTGTTACGGCTCAACCCCAGGGTTTGTGTGAGCTCGCGCTCGCTCGCGAGACGATCGCCCGGTTGCATGTCGAGCAACAGCTCAACGAGCGCGTTTAACGCAGGATCGTTGAGGAGCGCCGTGGTGAAATGATGGCTCGTCACCGCGTCACCGCTCGTCGACGGCCCCTGGCTAGTGGAAGTCATGGCAGTTTCCCCTCTTCATGCTTTGATAGATATACCACGAGAGTGATGTGTACCCGAGTTCTTTGGCGCTGCCGTGGTACTCGGAGACCGGGTCCGTGCCCCATACCCGAGTGATCTACACTGGATCGGTGAGTAAACTGCGACCGCCGAAGAAGCTTGATCGTCTGCCGCGTAGAGCGTTGCAGCTCACGATTGGGCTCGCGCTGTTCGGTCTTGGAGTCTCGTTGATTCTGCACTCGAATCTGGGCGCCGCGTCGTGGGATGTGCTCACACAGGGACTGAGCCGGCACGTGCCGCTGAGCTTCGGCACGATCACGATCATCATGAGCGGGCTTGTGCTGTTGTGCTGGATCCCGCTGCGCCAGCGCGTCGGCATCGGCACGGTAGCCAACGCGGTACTGATCGGCGTCTTCGCGGATGTTGGGCTCGCGCTGTTTGGCACCCCGGATGCGTTCTGGGCTCGCGTACTCATCATGCTGCTCGGCGTGGTGCTCGTCGGGCTGGCGAGCGGTATCTACATCGGGGCTGGCTTCGGATCGGGGCCGCGTGATGGCCTCATGATCGGCCTTCACGAAGTCACGGGGTTGCCCATTTGGGTCGTGCGCACTGCCATCGAAGTACTTGTTGTCGTGGCGGGCTGGTTCCTTGGTGGCACCGTCGGAATCGGGACGCTCGCCTTTGCGCTGTTCATCGGGCCGCTGTGTCAGATCTTCCTTCCGATGTTCGCGATTCGTGATGCAGCCCCAGTGGCGGTAGCCGCTCCCGCAACGGAATCGGCTGAAGAAGCCACCACGACACCGGCCCCGAGCGCCTAGCCCGGAGCCAGCACGAGCGATACTCACTTAGAGCCGGGCTGCCAGCCTGGTTCCCTGGTCGATGGCTCGTTTCGCATCGAGTTCGCCGGCGACGTCTGCGCCGCCGATGAGGTGTGTTGTCACCCCGAGACCGGTCAGTTCGTCGGCGAGCCCGCGACGTGATTCCTGTCCCGCGCATACCACGATCGAGTCGACACGCAGCACCTGTGTCTCGCCGTCGACCGAGATGTGCAGGCCTGCGTCGTCGATGCGGTCGTACTCGACGCCACCGATCATCTGTACGCCGCGGCGGGCGAGCTCGGTGCGGTGGATCCAGCCAGTTGTCTTGCCGAGCCCCTTGCCGAGCTTGCCTTCTGTGCGCTGCAGCATGATGAGTTCGCGAGGCGGGGCGAGCTGTGCTGGCGCGGTGAGCCCACCAGCGTGCTCGTACGCGGGGTCTACGCCCCAGTGCGCAAGGAACTCGCCCGTGGTCGCTGGGTCGCCGTTCAGCCCGGGGGAGTCCTCGGGTTCGGTGAGGAACTCTGCTGTGTCGAAGCCGATGCCTCCCGCGCCGATGACGGCGACCCTCCTGCCGACCGTGGCGCCGTCACGGAGCACATCGAGGTAGCC
>JAGNOB010000349.1 GCA_017990305.1 Leucobacter sp. | reverse complement strand
GCCCCGCCGTGGCAGCGAAGGAGGAGGAATCCGCGAAGGAACATGCGTAGACTGTAACACAACTCCTCAGACAAGTAGCGCACTCCCCTGAAACTGTTCCGGGCAGAGCAGCGCTTCACGGACAGACGAAACGAGTATCCATGGCCCAGGTGCAACGCTCCTCCCTCGCCGATCAGGCGGCCGACGTGCTTCTCGCACGCATCCGCGCGGGCGAGTGGGAACTCGGCGCGAAGCTGCCAGGCGAGACGACGCTTGCGGTGCAGCTCGGGGTCGGGCGCTCGACCGCGCGCGAGGCGATCCGCCAACTCGCGGGCCTCGGCGTGCTCAGCTCGCGCCAGGGCGCTGGCGTGTTCGTCACCGCCCTCGATGCGCGCGACGACTGGGACCTGGTGCTGCGCCGCTCAGACATCCTCGCCGTCATCGAAGCCCGCACCGCGATCGAGGCCGAAAGCGCGGAGCTCGCCGCGACACGACGCACCCCGGCTGACCTTCGTGCGATCCGCCGCGCACTCGATGGCCGTGGGGTGCACCGCGACGACATCGCGGCGCACGTCGACGCCGACACCGCCTTTCACCGCGCGGTCGTTGCGGCGGCAGGCAACCCCATCTTGCTCGAGCTGTTCGACGGCTTCACGCCTCGCATCCGCCCCGCGATGATCGAGATGCTCAGGCTCCGCGGCACCTTCGGAAGCAACGACTTCAGCGGCTCGCAAGATCACGGCCACCACATCGACCTCGCGCAGGCGATCGCGGATCGTGATGCGTCGCGGGCGGCCGCGCTCAGCCGGGCCCACCTGCGTTCCCTCGGCGAGGCGATCGCCGCGCCGCGAGCCGCGAACAGCGCGGGGGCGACCGCATGACCGCCCGCGAGGTGCTGCGTCTCGAGAACGTGAACTTCGTGCGCGACGGCCGCGCGACCCTCAGCGACGTGTCGTTCACGATCAGCTCGGGTGAGCACTGGGCACTCATCGGACCGAACGGCGCGGGCAAGAGCACGATCCTCAGCTTCTGCGGCGCCGAGCACCACCCGACGAACGGTAGCGTGCACGTGCTCGAGCAGCAGCTCGGCCGCGTAGAGATTCGCAAGCTCCGCGAACAGATCGGCCACGTGAACCCGCGGCACCGACTGATGTCGCCCCTCACCGTGCGGGAGGTCGTGCTCACGGGCGCGACGGGCACGACCGAGCTCATGATGGGCTGGGAGGCGGACCCCGCGCTCGTCGAGCGGGCCGACGCCCTCATCGACATGCTCGGGCTCGGCGACCGCTCGGAGGCGCGCTGGCCGACGATGTCGCAGGGCGAACGTGGCCGCGCGCTCATCGCGAGGGCGCTGCTCCCCGACCCTCCCCTGCTGCTGCTCGATGAGCCGTCGACGGGCCTGGACGTCGCCGCTCGCGAGCAACTCCTCGAAACACTCGACACCCTGCACGGCTCCCACCCCGAACTCGCGACCGTGCTCGTCACGCACCACTTCGAGGAGCTCCCGGAGACGACGACACACGCGATGCTGCTGCGCGACGGCTCATTGCTGGCCGCAGGCGGCGTCGACGAGACGCTCACGACCGAGCTCGTCTCGCAGAGCTTCGACTACCCGATCGAGATCGAGCGCAGGGACGGCCGCTGGCTCGCGCGCACACCCCGCGCGGCGCTCACTCCTCGATGAGCTCACGCTCGACGATGTCGCCGGTAAACAGCACGAGCACGTCGCGCTCCTCTGTGAGCACCTTGACGAAGCCGGGCTGCACTTCGAGCACCCACCCCTCAAACGATCCCTGACCTGCGTCGAGGCGCTCCTTCGACATCCACGGGGTGTCGACGGCCACGGCGAGCGCGAGCAGGCCGATCACCGCGAGCGCGCCAGCGCTGCGAAGCACGGCGAGCACGACCCGCCTGCCCGTTCCGCGCCGCCAGATGAGGCGCGCGGCGAGCAGCGCGGCCCCGAGCAGCGCCGCCCCGACGACGACCCACCACGAGTTGAATGTGCGCACCCATACGACGGCAACGGTGACGAGTGCGATCGCCGCGAGCACGCCGCTGAGCGTCGGGGTGCCGTGCCCGCTGAGCGGCCAGAGGGCGCGCAGCAGCGCGAACGGCAGCAGCAGCGCAACGAGAAACCCGGTGAGCTCGGGCCGGGCGAACAACGTGCCGAACGCGATTGGCAGCGCGTCGCCGAAGTCGAGGGAGTCCGCGATCGCGCCAGCCGTGTTCCAATCCCACTCGGAGACCGCGAGCAATCGCAGCAGCAGGAATAGGGTCGCGATGCCCGCGGTTGTTCCCAGTACCATTCCGGTGCGCGTCGCAGCGCTTTTCTCGGTGGCCTCGGGTTGCGGCTCGTGCTCAGTCATGGCCGCAGTTTAGGGATCATTGAGAAAGCCGCGCAAGCGCACAGGGGTGTCCGAGACAGAACGAAGGCGGCTCTGGTTAACTGAGAGCCACGTTCAACCCAGCTACGTTCAACCCAGTCACGTTTGACCGAGTGAGGAGCACCATGCGCCCGTATCTTGACAAAGCAGCACCCGAGGCGTGGAAGTCAGCGAGCGCGTTCTCGCAGGCAATCGCGAAGACCGCGGCCGATGGCGGGCTGCTGCCGACCGAGGGCGAGCTCATCAAGGTGCGAGCATCGCAGCTCAACGGCTGCGCCTTCTGCCTCGACCTCCACACCAAAGAGGCCCGCGACGCCGGCGTCCCACAGCAGCAGATCGACCTCCTGCCCGCTTGGCGCGACACGACGCTGTACAGCGAGCGCGAGCGCGCGGCCATCGCAATCGCGGAGGCCGCGACCAAGCTCCCGCTGACCGAAGATGCGCGGGCAGACCTGTTCGCCGCGCGCACCGTGCTCGGCGACGAGGCCTTCGTTGCGGCCGAGTGGGTCGCAGCAACGATCAACCTGTTCAACCGCATCTCGATCCTCAGTGAGCATCCGGTGCGGCCCCGCAAGGCGTAGCCCCCGATGTCAACACCGGGGACAGCTGCCGGCCGCGTGCTCGAAAGCGTCGTCATCGGCGCCGGCCAGGCCGGCCTCTCAGCGTCGTACCATCTCACCAGGCTCGGCATCAGCCACGTCGTCCTCGACGCGAACGATGCCCCCGGGGGCGCCTGGCAGCACCGCTGGGACGCGCTCACGATGCGCGACGTGCACGGCGTCGCCGAGCTCCCCGGATCGACCCCGCCACCGCTCACGCGGGCCCGCGCCAACGAGGCGATCCCCG
>JAGNOB010000348.1 GCA_017990305.1 Leucobacter sp. | reverse complement strand
GAGTAGATCTCACCGGTGCGGGGGTTGTAGATGTCGAACACCATGATCAGAGTGCGCTCAGCACGGAACTGGTCGATGTAGGCGGTCGTCACATCTGGGATGAGCTGCATGTCGGACTCAGCGATCGTTGCGAAGCCGCGGATCGAGGAGGCGTCGAACATCTGCCCAACCTCGAAGAAGTCGAGGTCTACCGTGCTCGCCGGAATGTTGAAGTGCTGCTGCACGCCGGGAAGGTCGGTGAAACGGATGTCGAGAAACTTGACATCGGTTTCGCGGATATAGTCGATGACTTCCTGGGGAGTCTTGAACATGGGATCCTCACTTTTCGGTGCGGCAGTCTGCCGCTTCGTAGGTCAAGCCTATGCTTCCAGCATTTCGAGCGCATGGAAGCACTGTTTCAGGCGTGTTACGTCTTGCGGCGCGTGGAACCACGCTGTCTTCGTTGACATCGTCTGTTCGTATCATCCCGTGGTCGCGCTACGCGCGAATCAACACCGTCCCAGCGATCTTGTCGTGGAAGCCGCGCTGGTCAGAGTCCCACACGAGGGCGGGGATCACCAGGGCCACGAGAATGCTGCGGACGACCGGGCGCCAAACACCCACCCAGCCTCCCGCGATGGGCACGACGTGCAACCCAACGATGCGGTGGCCAAGCGACCCACCAATCGTCGGAATAAAAATCATCTGTAGTACCGCGAAGAACAGCAGGTGCCACCACATCGCATTCGGGCTGTCGAGGAGCACGTACGCTGGAATCGAGGCGAGCGCCCAGTCGATACAGACCGCGAGCAGCCTTCTCCCGACCCTGCCTACCGAGCGGGGACCGTCTTCTGGCAGGCCGAGCCGTTCGCCAGGAAAATCGCTCGGGGCGAGATCGCCAAACTTTTGCGACATGATGTGTCGGCTTAGCGTGGGCGCTGTGCGCGGACGCGGTTGGGGTCAATGCCCTTCGGAATGCCGACCGGGCTCTGCTGCAGGGATGAAAGACGGTTATAAACCGCTGCGATCTCGTTACGGTTCAGCGAGCGCTTCAGCTTCTGCAGTTCCTTGGAAAGCTTCGGCAGCGCAACTGCACCCTCATCGGGCCCCACGTACAGGTGTGAAATCGGGACATTCGAGATGGCCCGCTTGAGCTTGCGCTCCTCGTCTTGTGCGATGCGCTGAGTGCGCTGGCGTGAACCCTCTGAAATGAGCACGACGCCACCTCGCCCGATGACGCGGTAGACGGCATCCTGCTGTCGTGTCATTGCTACGGGGACCTCGGAGCCGCGCCAGCTGCGACGGAGTGCGCTCTGCACAATAGCGCCGACGGCGCCAGGGCGACCCTCGATCTGGCTGTAAGCGACAGCCTCAGCACGTCGGCCGAGCACAATCATCGCAATAAGCAGACCGGCAAGAACGCCGGTGAGGGGCCAAAGGATCCAGCTGAACCAGTTGCCGGGCAGTAGCCAGGCGAGCAGCGCAGCCACGACGATCGGGCCAAGGAACGAAAGCAGCATGAGCGGCGTCAACAAGCGATCATGTTTGCGGGTGTTGTGATACACCTCCACCATCTGCTTGATGCGACCCGGTGACTTCTGCTTCGCCTCTGCCATACCTTCCATCGTACCGCGTCCGCGGGACTCATATGACAAACCGCGCAGCGTTCGCGGTGAGCGGAGCGAAACGGGGAAGACCGATCGCGGCCGGGAAGGCATCCGTGAAGACCAAACAGGCTTTGCGCACAGGGCGGCGTGCACGTGAATGCGGACCGTCTCCGCATCAGCGGTGTGCACTACCAGGGGGCCAGGAGATCCAGCCCCAAGAATCTGGGTATGCACCCGAAGCTCCCACGCCGTCGCGCTGATCAACACCCGCGCCTCAACGCCGCCGAACTTGCGCACTGCCTACTTGCTGTGTGTGACCTGGGGCAGCCGGTCCGGGTCATGGGCGCGTGCCTGGGTACAGGCCTAGTCAAGCGGATATGCCTCGAGTTCACGGGCGGAGGAAGATATGCCAGACGGAGTCCGGGATCTCAAGATCTGCGAGCAATCGAACGTCGCCCTCGGAGTAAGCGTCAAGCGTATCGAGACCGAGCGCAAGCCGTCCAGCACGCTCGCCTCGGGCATGATTGGTGCTGTGTCGCGTTGGGCGTGTCAGAAGCTGAGCTCGCACTGCTGTCACATGCCTGGGCGGGGGCGGATGCCGCAAGTTTCGTGATCGAGGTGTTCGGCCAGGCAGTCTCCGAACTCTGGAGTGGCGGCACACCATCCGGGCCAGGAGAGCACGCCGCCCTCGAGCAACTGGTCGGCGCCCGAATCACTCCAAAGCTGCCTACTCGCGCTTCAATTCAAGCACTGTCTCACGGGACTACCACCCGAACTGTGTCCAAGTCACTGCCGCTCGGACAGAGCAAAGGGCGGGCCGGCAGCGCGTAGTGCGCCACCGGCCCGCCCATTTCCAGCGGTGAAGGCCTCGTGTTAGATACCGAGGTCTCCCGTAAAGTTGCCCTCTTCGAGCCGAGCCTTCATCTGGGTGAGGAAGCGAGCGGCGTCCGCGCCGTCAACGATGCGGTGATCGTAGGAGAGCGCGAGGTAGACCGAAGAGCGAATAGCGATCGAGTCACCTTCTGGCGTCGAGAGTACGGCGGGCTCCTTGAACACGATCCCGGTTCCGAGGATCGCAGACTGGGGCAGGAACACCAGCGGGGTGTCGAACAGTGCGCCGCGCGAGCCTGTGTTGGTCAGCGTGAACGTGCCACCGCCGAGTTCGTCAGGCGTGAGCTTGTTGTCGCGGGTGCGCGCTGCGAGGTCAGCAACCTCGGCCGAGATCTGAGCAATGTTCTTCGCGCTCGCATCACGGAGCACCGGTGCGAGCAGGCCGCGGTCGGTGTCGACAGCGATGCTGATGTTCTCGGTTGCCGGGTAGACGATCGAATCGCCCTCGACGGTCGCATTGATTACCGGATGCGACTGCAGCGCCTCAGCGGCGGCGACTGCGAAGAACGGCAGGAACGACAGCTTCGAGCCGGTCTTTGCGAGGAACTCATCCTTCTTCGCCAGACGGAGCTGCGCGACGCGGGTAACGTCGACCTTCACGAACGTCGTGAGCTGGGCGGTCTGCTGCATCGAGGCAACAGCGCGCTCAGAAACGACCTTGCGCAGGCGGCTCATCTTCTGCGTCGTGCCACGGAGCTCAGAGACGACGACCTCAGCGGGAGCCGGGGCAGCAGC
>JAGNOB010000025.1 GCA_017990305.1 Leucobacter sp. | reverse complement strand
CTGACGGCTTCTCGGAAGAGTTCCCCGAGGCGGCCGAGTACATTTCGAAGATCAAGCTCGACGATGCGGCATACGCTGCGCTCGAGGGCCTGATCACCGGCGACGAGTACGAGGGCGATCCCGAGGGCGCCGTCCAGGCATGGCTCAAGGACAACGCCGACGCCTACCCAGGCTTGATTGCCTAACTGCTGCGGGGCGGCGCCAGCCGCCAGCAGGTAACGACAGGCCCCTCCGATTTCTCGGAGGGGCCTGTCGCCTTACATACGGATGATTTACAGCAGTTCCTTGCGCAACTGTTCTGGTGTCTTCGGCGATAGCAGGCCTGGAGCGATGTCAAACGGCGTAAAGGCGCCTTTGCTTCCGACGCGCGCGAGTTTTCCTGCCGCACGCGCGTAGGCAACGAGCACGCTCGACGTGAACTCCGGATTGGAATCGAGGGCGAGACGGTACTCGATTGTCTGCGTTGTTCCCGGCGAGGACTCCCCCGAGCGGATCACAAACCCGCCGTGGGGCATGCCCGAGTGATCCCGAGCGAGATCCTCCGCCGTAATGAACTCGACAGTGGTGTCGTAGGGCTCGAAGTAGTCTGGCATCGTGACGATGGCCTCCCGGATCGCATCCGGATCCGCGCCAGCCTCGAGCACGACGAAGCACTGCCGATCGTGCTTCTCGCGGGTGGATAGCTCTGGATTCTCGCCCGCGCGAACTCGCTCGATCGCAGATTCAGACGGCAGCGTGTACTGCACGGCTCCTGCGACACCCGGGATGCGGCGGAGGGCGTCCGAGTGCCCCTGGCTGAGCCCGCGTCCCCAGAACGTGTATGTCTCGCCTTGCGGCAAGATGGCCTCGCCGAAGAGACGATTGAGCGAGAACAGGCCTGGATCCCATCCCGTCGAAATGATCGCAACATTGCCACTCGCTTGCGCCGCTTCGTCCACTGCTGCGAAGTGCTCGGGGACCTTTGCGTGCGTGTCGAAGCTGTCGACAACAGAGAACTTCGCCGCCAGCGCTGGTGTCTGCTCGGGCAGATCCGATTTCGATCCGCCACAGAGGATCAGCACGTCGACGCGATCGACGAACTCATCAAGCTGGGCCATCGCATACACCGGGGTGTCTGCGCGCGCTGTCTCCACCGATAATGGATCGCGCCGACTGAACACGCCAATGAGTTCAAGGTCAGGGCTGAGCGCGAGGGCGGTCTCAACGCCTCGCCCGAGATTCCCGTAGCCGACGATGCCGATGCGAATGCGGTCTGTCATTGTCTTTTCCTCCCGTCACGGAAGCTGGTGCCCGCAACACTCCAATGTTAGGGGGATGCCGGGCGAGGATGTCGACACGCTATCGGGGGCTCTCGGGAAGCACGACGGGGCCAGGGCCGCCTAGCTGCTTGGCAAACCGCTCGAGAAACTGGCCGACGACGGCAAGGTCATCCGAGGAGAGGTCGCCATTGGCGGAATCGATGACGTTGATGCCGAAGTCGATGAGGGTGCGATACGCCTCTCTGCCGTTTTCGGTGAGCGTCACGAACACCGAGCGCTTGTCGTCATCGGCGGGCGCGCTCTCGACGAGCTTTGCAGTTCGCAGCCGCGTCAGCGACTTCGAAAGAGTGGGGCGGCTTACCCCGAGTTGGGTGGCGAGATCGCCTGGGCGCATCTCTACAGTGCGGGCCCCCAGTAGGTAGATAACTCGAATCTCGCTGTCCTCGATGTCGAGGCCCAACGTCTCCGCAATGGTTCCTTCTAGCGGGGTGGCTCCCCACTGTCGCGCAACGGTCGCAAACGCCCCCAGCATCTGCCTCTCTATGTCTCGAGCTCGGCTGGTCATACCGGCAGTCTATATATAGATTGCGCACAATACATCTGCGAATATTCATCCGGAGCGCGATAGACTTCCGAGAAACCCCTTCAGGCACCAGAGTTGACTCAACTGCGACTCGCTTACGCGGTGCCGTCCACATCGAACACGACAGAATGCGACCAGCATTGCATTTCGTCGAGAAAACGGAGCCCCCGTCATGAACGCGATCCCCGACAAGCCGGCACTTGAGGGACTCGAATCCAAGTGGGGGGCGGTCTGGGAAGAGACGGGCACCTACGCGTTCGATCGCGAAGGGGTGACGCGTGACGACGTCTACAGCATCGACACTCCCCCGCCAACAGCATCCGGCTCGCTCCACGTCGGCCACGTCTTCTCGTACACCCACACTGACACCGTTGCGCGCTATAAGCGCATGAACGGCAAGCGGGTCTTCTACCCAATGGGCTGGGACGACAACGGCCTCCCCACCGAGCGCCGCGTGCAGAACTACTACGGCGTGCGCTGCGATCCGACGCTTCCCTTCGACCCCGACTTTGTGCCCCCACACGACGGCACGAGCGGCAAGAACATCAAGCCTGGCGACCAGGTGCCGGTGTCGCGACGCAACTTCATCGACCTCTGTGAGGAGCTCACGGTTGAGGATGAGAAGCAGTTCGAAGCGCTGTGGCGCACACTCGGCCTGTCAGTCGACTGGAAGCAGAGCTACCGAACCATCGGCCACGAGTCACTTCGCGCATCGCAGCTTGCGTTCGTGCGCAATATCGAGCGTGGCGAGGCCTACCAGGCGCAGGCGCCGACGCTGTGGGACGTAACGTTCCGCACCGCGGTCGCGCAGGCCGAGCTTGAAGACCGTGAGCAGCCGAGCGCCTACCACACCCTGTCGTTCCATCGCACTGACGGCGGCGACGATATCCTCATCGACACCACACGCCCCGAGCTGCTCGCGGCGTGCGTCGCACTCGTTGCGCACCCAGACGATGAGCGTTACCAGGCACTGTTCGGCACCACCGTGACGACACCGATCTTCGGCGTCGAGGTACCCATCGTCGCCCACCACCTTGCTCAGCAGGACAAGGGAACGGGCATTGCGATGGTCTGCACGTTCGGCGACGTCACCGACGTGATCTGGTGGCGTGAACTCGATCTCCCGAACCGAGCGATTCTCGGGTTCGATGGTCGGATCATCTCAGAGGCTCCCGAGGCGATCACCTCCGACGCAGGTCGCGAAGCTTTTGCGCAGATCGCAGGCAAGACTGTCTTCAGCGCGAAGCAGACAATGGTCGAGCTGCTTCAGGCGTCTGGCGAGCTCACCGGAGAGATCCGCAAGATCAATCACCAGGTGAAGTTCTTCGAAAAGGGCGATAAGCCCCTCGAGATCGTGTCCACCCGTCAGTGGTATATCAAGAATGGCGCCCGTGACGAGGCCCTGCGCGAGCGCCTGCTCGCACACGGCAAGGAGCTCACCTGGCACCCCGACTTCATGCGCGTGCGCTATGAGAACTGGGTTGAGGGCCTCGCGGGCGATTGGCTGATCTCACGCCAGCGTTTCTTCGGTGTGCCGATTCCCGTCTGGTACCCACTCGACGCAGACGGCAACCCGGTGTTTGACGAGCCGATCGTGCCGAGCGAAGAGCAGCTTCCCGTCGATCCGTCGAGCGACACCCCCGCCGGATACACGGCCGAGCAGCGTGGCGTTGCCGGCGGTTTCCAGGGCGAGGTGGACGTTATGGACACCTGGGCAACGTCGTCTCTCACACCGCAGCTGGCCGGCGGATGGGAGCGCGATGAGGAGCTGTACGACCTCGTGTACCCGTTCGACCTGCGGCCACAGGGGCAGGACATCATCCGCACCTGGCTGTTCACGACCCTCCTGCGGTCTGAGCTTGAGTCGGGCACGCTGCCGTGGAAGCACGCAGGCATCTCCGGCTGGATTCTCGACCCGGAGCGCAAGAAGATGTCAAAGTCGAAGGGCAACGTCGTGACTCCGGCTGGCATGCTCGATCAGCACGGCTCTGACGCGGTGCGCTACTGGGCGTCGTCGGCGAAGCTCGGAACTGACGCGTCCTTCGACCCGCAGAATCCGACTCAGATCAAGATTGGCCGCAGGCTCGCGATCAAGTTGCTCAACGCAGCAAAGTTCACGCTCTCGTTTGACGCAAGCGGCGCGGGCACGGTCTCTGAACCGATCGACAGGTCGATGCTCGCCGAGCTTGCCCGTGTGGTGAACGACGCGACCCGCTCCTTCGAGTCCTACGACCACCAGCGGGCACTCGAACACACCGAGTCGTTCTTCTGGACCTTCTGCGACGACTACCTTGAGCTCGTCAAGGAGCGTGCGCACAACGGCACCGGACAGATTCAGGCCTCGGCTGTGACGGCGCTGCGTACCGCGCTGTCGACGTTTGTTCGCCTCTTCGCCCCGTTCCTCCCCTACGCAACCGAGGAGGTCTGGTCTTGGTTCCAGGAGGGCTCGGTGCATCGCGCGACGTGGCCTGTTGCCAGCGAGCTCACCGAACTGGCCGGAGCTGACGCTGACGCTGGCCTCCTCGATCTCGTCGGTAGTGCGCTCATCGGCGTGCGCGGCGCGAAGACTGACGCTAAGGTCTCGATGCGCACGGCTGTTACGCTCGCCGTGGTGCACGCGCCGGAAGCAGACGTCGCACGCCTCCAGCTCGCCGCGAGTGATCTTTCCGATGTCGGCCGGATTGAGGAACTCCGTATCGAGGCCGCCGACGTCACGGGCGTGCAGGTTGCCGAAATTACGGTGGAGACAGCCGAGTAGTCGGCCTACGCCGGAAAACGAACGAATAGGACAACGTATATGCAGCTCGGGTCACGCTGGCAGGCGGGTGATGCGCCGCATCCCGGCGTGCCCGAGCTGCTGCACGGGGCAATCGCACGGATCGAGAAGGAACGCGCGAGCGAGGCTCTCGGAGTGTCTTGGACGCTAACCTGGCTCGAGGGGCGGGCCAGGATTGAACTCATTGACGGCTCCGCCACAGTTCTTGCTGATGTAGCGGTGGCGGCAGACGGTAGCGTGACGGAGCGTGCTCTCAACGGCGCTCCCGCAGCGTCGCACCCCAATGGCGACGAACCCGACGATGAAGATGACGATTGGCTGCTGTGATGAAACATAACTTGCGCTCCACCGCTGGGGTTCTTGCCCTGGGTCTGCTTCTCGCTCCCCTCGCCGGGTGCGCCCCTGAGCCTGGAACAGTCAACCCTGAGGGCGGCGACCTGACTGAAAAGGTCGAGCCCGAGGGTGGAAGTTGGCAGGAAGAGAACCCCGATGAGGCGTTCGAGAAGCAGGCTGAGCTGCCGGCGGACTTCCCGGATGGCTTCGTGCTTCCCGAGGGCGCAGTCATCGACGATGCCGGCACACGTGGCGTCGACAGCTGGTTTGTGGTGCTGCGAGCCGAGGATCAGTCCGCCGCAGATGCGCTCTGGGACGCGGTTGTCTCGGGAGGTGGGTTTACGGTCTCCGATGAGACGGCCACCGGTGACGGCGGGCGCTCAGCATCCCTCACTGCCCCCGGCCTTCAGGTGACTGCGGTGACGCTGCCCAGCGATTCGGGTGGGATGCTTCTGAGTTACGATCTGTCGGCGTTCCTCGGCTAACGCGGGCCCCTTCCGCTGAGCGCGCCGCCAGCAGCAGACTAAGCGCTTTCGCGGCCGCTCTGTGCCGCCAGCATCACGACGGGCTCCTCTTCACGCACGGCTGCCCGGGTGACGATCACCTTGGAGACGTCGTCGTTTGAGGGCACGTCGAACATGGCTGGGCCGAGCACAGTCTCCAGGATCGAACGCAGACCGCGAGCGCCGGTCTTTCTGGCAACCGCGAGGTTTGCAATCTCTTCGAGCGCGTCATCCTCGAACTCCAGGTCGACATCGTCGAGCTCGAACATGCGCTGGAACTGCTTCACCAGGGCGTTTTTTGGCTCGGTGAGGATGCGCTTCAGCGCGTCAGTGTCGAGCGGGTCTACAGTCGCGATGACCGGTAGCCGACCGATGAACTCCGGGATGAGGCCGAAGCGGTGCAGGTCTTCTGGCTGGACTTCGGCGAACAGCTCTGATTCCTCACGCTTGGCGCCCATTGGCGTACCAAAGCCGATGCCGCCCTTGCCAAGTCGCTGAGCGATGATCTCCTCAAGGCCGGAGAATGCCCCGGCGACGATGAAGAGCACGTTGGTCGTATCAAGCTGAATGAACTCTTGATTGGGGTGCTTGCGGCCGCCCTGTGGCGGGATGGAAGCGACGGTGCCCTCAAGAATCTTGAGGAGAGCTTGCTGCACGCCCTCTCCTGAGACATCGCGGGTGATCGACGGGTTTTCAGCCTTGCGGGTGATCTTGTCGATCTCATCGATGTAGATAATGCCTGTCTCGGCACGCTGCACGTCGAAGTCGGCAGCCTGTAGAAGCTTGAGGAGGATATTCTCGACGTCTTCGCCGACATACCCAGCCTCAGTGAGCGCCGTAGCGTCTGCAACCGCGAATGGAACCCCGAGCTGGCGAGCGAGCGACTGAGCGAGGTAAGTCTTGCCACAGCCCGTCGGCCCGATCATCATGATGTTCGACTTTGCGATCTCAACCTGTTCGGTTGCGAACTCGGCGCTGGTAATCGCACTCGCGGCTCGCACACGCTTGTAATGGTTGTAGACGGCGACGGCGAGCGACTGCTTCGCACGATCCTGGCCGATGACGTACTGGTCGAGGAATCCGGAGATCTCGCGCGGCTTGTGGAGCGTGAAATCGCTTGGCTCGGCGGGCTGATGCTCTGACAGGCGCTCTTCGATGATCTCGTTGCAGAGCGCCACGCACTCATCGCAAATGTAGATCTGCGGGCCGGCAATAAGCTGCGCGACCTGTTTCTGCGACTTCCCGCAGAACGAGCACTTCAGCACCTCGCTGCTTTCGCCAATGCGTGCCATTCCGAAACCTCCTCGCGTCGCTAGTACGCTTTCGAGCCTAGTGGCGACCTCTGACAAAGACTGGCGGCGCGCCGCCTTTTCAGACCGCGCGCCGCCAGCTTGTAATCACACTGTTACCGAGTGAATCCCGTTACTGCCCGATTGCGGGCTGCGGGTTCTTTCGGCTCGTCAGAACCTGGTCAATGAGCCCATACTGGAGGGCTTCCTGGGCGCTGAGGATCTTGTCACGATCGATATCGTTATTGACCTCCGCAACCGAGCGCTTCGAATGCTTCGAGAGCGTCTCCTCGAGCCAGTCGCGCATCCGCTGGATCTCCGCGGCCTGAATCTCGATGTCCGAAGCCTGCCCGTGACCGCCCTGGCCGCTCGACGGCTGGTGGATCAGCACGCGAGCGTTGGGGAGTGCGAGGCGCTTGCCTGGAGTGCCGCCGGCGAGCAGCACGGCAGCAGCCGAAGCTGCCTGCCCGAGGCACACCGTCTGCACGTGCGGGCGAACATACTGCATCGTGTCGTAGATTGCGGTCATTGCGGTGAATGAGCCGCCAGGCGAGTTGATGTACATCGTAATGTCGCGCTCGGGATCCTGGCTTTCGAGTACGAGCAGCTGCGCCATAACGTCGTCTGCCGAGGCATCGTCAACCTGTACACCGAGGAAAATGATGCGGTCCTCGAAGAGCTTCGCGTATGGATCCTGGCGCTTGAAGCCGTACGCGGTGCGCTCTTCAAAGGTTGGGAGCACGTATCGGGAGTCAGGCATCAGCCCATTCGCCGAGCCGCTCTGTGGCATGTGGAGATTCGTCATGTGGTGTTTTCCTATCGACTACTTGCTCGTGCCGCCGCCACCGACGACGTCCGTAGCGGTGTCCCTGATGAAATCGACGAAGCCGTACTCGAGAGCTTCCTCGGCAGTGAACCACCGATCGCGGTCGCCGTCCTCGTTGATCTGCTCGAGGGTCTTCCCGGTTTGCTTCGCGGTGATCTCGGCGAGACGGTTCTTCATCGAAACGATGAGCTGCGCCTGCGTCTGAATGTCGCTCGCGGTGCCGCCGAAGCCGCCGTGCGGCTGGTGCAGGAGCACGCGGGCGTTCGGCGTGATGTAGCGCTTGCCCTTGGTGCCGGCGGTGAGGAGGAACTGCCCCATCGAGGCAGCCATACCAATTCCCACGGTGACGATGTCGTTCGGCACGAAGCTCATCGTGTCGTAGATTGCCATACCAGCTGTGATCGACCCACCGGGTGAGTTGATGTAGAGGTAGATATCGGCTTCGGGATCCTCTGCTGCGAGGAGCAAGATCTTTGCGCAGATCTCGTTTGCGTTTTCGTCGCGCACTTCAGAACCGAGCCAGATGATTCGGTCTTTCAGCAGGCGGTCGAACACGCTGTTCACGGGCGACTGTTCAGCCATTCGGCGCTCCATTCGTAAGTTGCTTGATTCGAGCGTATCGACTGCGAAACGATGCCGCTGGCGTGTTCGCCGTGGGCGTTGTTCACAACCGCGTTGTTCGCTTGAAACGAAGAATCCCCGGCCGCATGGACCGGGGATTCTTCGCTAGGTGCAGAAGGTTACTTCTCTTCTGCTGCTGCCTTCTTCGCGGCGCGAGTCGCTGCTGCCTTCTTGGCTGCTGCGGAGCGAGCGGCCTTCTTGGCCTCCTCGTCTGCGTCGCCTTCGGCTGCTGCGGCCTTCTTCGCCGGGGCCTTCTTGGCTGCGGGCTTCTCAGCGTCCTCAGTCTTCGCTGCTGCCTTCTTCGCAGGAGCCTTCTTGGGCTTCTCTTCTGCTGCCGGTGCCTCAGCGTCGGCGGCTTCTCCAGCCTCGTCGTCGGTGTCTACCGCGACGAATGCGCCGAGATCCACAGCCTTGCCAGCCTTGTCGACAACCTTGGTCTTGCCAAGGGCGACAGCGAGTGCCTTGTTGCGGGTGACCTCAGCGAGGATGACCTGCAGCTGGTTGCCCTGGCTGATTGCCTGCAGGAACTGTGTGGGCTCCATGCCGTACTGCTGAGCCGACTGGTAGATGTAGTCGGAGAGTTCTGCCTGAGTCGGCGTAACGTTCTCCTGCTCGGAGATTGCGTCGAGGAGGAGCTCCATCTGGATCTGCTTCTCGCTGGCAACGCGAACTTCGGCGCGGTGCTCGTCGTCTTCGAGGCGACCTTCACCCTCGAGGTGACGGTGCACCTCTTCTTCGACGAGCTCCTCCGAGATGGGGATCTCTGCCTGCTCGATGAGCGTCTCGGTGAAGAGATCGCGTGCCTGACGACCCTGTGCAAAGACCGAGGCCTGCGAGACCTGCTCCTTGAGGCTCTCGCGGAGCTCGGCGATGGTGTCGAACTCGCTCGCGAGCTGTGCAAACTCGTCGTCGGCCTCGGGAAGCTCGCGCTCCTTCACAGCGGTGAGCGTGAGCTCGACCTCAGCGTCCTGGCCCTCGTACTCGCCGCCGAGCAGCTGCGATGTGAAGTTCGTGGTCTCGCCAGCGGTGAGGGTCTCGACTGCTTCGTCGGTGCCCTGCAGCAGGTTTCCAGCGCCAACCTCGTACGAGACGCCGCTCGCCTGGTCAACCTCGACGCCATCAACCTTCGCGGTGAGATCGAGTTCAACGAAGTCGCCGGTCTTAGCCGGGCGATCAACGGTCACGAGGGTTCCGAAGCGCTCGCGGAGGCTGGTCAGCTCTGCCTCAATTGCGCTCTCGTCGACCTCAGCCTCGTCGACAATGAGCTCCATGCCGTCGTAGTTGGGAAGCGTGAACTCGGGACGAACCTCAACCTCGAAGAGGAGAACGAGTTCGCTCTTCTCGTCGGCTGCAACCGGCATCGTCTCGATGTCAGCCGAGGGGCGCCCCATTGGGCTGACGCCTGCCTCGGCAACTGCTGCCTGGTAGAAGTCATCGAGCGAGTGGTTGACTGCTTCAGAGATGACTGAGTCGCGACCGAACCGCTGATCGATGATCTGCGCGGGAGCCTTGCCCTTGCGGAAGCCGGGGATCGAAACCTGCTCAGCGATCGACTTGTACGCGTTCTTCAGGTAAGGAGCAAGCTCGTCCTGCGTGACGGTAACGGTCAGCTTGGAGCGGGTCGGTGTGAGCTTCTCAGCTTTCGTCTTCGGCAATTTGGCCTCTCATCGTCGGATAAATGCTGCAATCAGCCTGTGTCGGGCCAAACGACCCTTGTCGGGGCGACAGGATTCGAACCTGCGACCTCCCGCTCCCAAAGCGGGCGCTCTAGCCAAGCTGAGCTACGCCCCGAGACTCTTCGTCTCGCATTGCGCCTCGAGTGCGCAACCTGACCAATCCTAGTCCAAACTCTGCGCATTCAGCACACTGGGCGAAAACATTGGCGTGTGGCGCGGGATATTCCGCGGAAACACGCGGGTTTCTCCTCGGAGCTCTGCGTGCACGCGAGCGTGGCAATGTCCGGGTTGCGACGTCACCTGAGTTACCCGCGCACTCCAGTGAGCCAACTTGGGAGCGCCTCCAGTAGAGCCGCGACCAGCTCGTCCCTGGTGAAGCGGCGGGGTTCCTCGAGGGCCTCGATGACGACTGCGATGACACCCGCAGCAATGTAGCGGCTCGTGATTGTCACGAAGGTCTCGGACGCTCCTGGCCGCTCCACGAGAATCGCGCTCTGCAGGCTTGTGGCCATCGCCTCGACAAGGTGAGTCCTCAGTCGTTCGGAGGCGGGTGAGTTTGCGGCGAAGGCCACAAGCAGCTGATTGCCGAGC
>JAGNOB010000347.1 GCA_017990305.1 Leucobacter sp. | reverse complement strand
CACCGAGTTTGCGGATCGCCTCGAGACTCTCGTGAACCGCTCGTACACGATGACTGCATCGACGTCCGCAAGCGCCCTGCTCATGGGATCGCTCGATGCGGGGCGGCACGCGCTCATGAACGGCAAGGAGCAGATCGGCCGCTCCATAGAGATCGCGGAGGAGATGCGTGAACGCCTGCGTGCGAACGACAACTTCTCGGTTATCAGCGATAACTTCGGCGACTACCCGGATATCGTGAGTGTCGACCCGCTGCGCATTCCCATCGATGTATCGCGTCTCGGACGCAGCGGCCACTGGGTGCGCGATCGCCTCATCGCTGACCACGGAATCTATTTTGAGATGTCGACCGCAACGACGATCGTCGCCGTCATCGGAGCGCTTGCGACGCCCGACCTCGACCGCGTGATGGCCGGACTCGAAGCGATCGTTGAAGAGGCGCACGCCGGCAACGGCGGCCCGAGTGAGCTTGTCGCGTTCCCGGAACTGCCCGAGGCTGGCACGCTCCGCATGCTGCCTCGTGCGGCGTTCTTTGCAGAGAGCATTGTCATGACCGCTCACCAGGCGATCGGGCAGATTTCGGCCGACACGCTTGCCGCGTACCCACCCGGGATCCCGAACCTCGTGCCTGGCGAGGAAATCACCGAGGAAACGGTGACGTTCCTGCAGGCTGTTGCGTCCTCTCCGACTGGGTATGTGCGTGGGGCGGTTGACCCGCTGGTTGCGACGTTCCGAGTGGTTCGTGACCCGCTGACGGCAAGCGCAAACTAGCCTCGGGGCGCTTTCTGCGCTCTCGGAAGTGTTGGGCTGCGCTACGCGTATGTAGGTTGCCCGAAGTGACAGGAAATCGGCCCGCGGCATGGGAAGCCCCGCGGGCCGTTTTCGTTTCCGGATGTGCCCGCGTTCCCCGCCCCTCGTGCCAGCCTCTTGCGCTCGGGTCAGCCTCTTCCCCTCGTGCCAGCCTCTTGCGCTCAGGCCAGCCTCTTGCCCCCAGGCCAGCCACTTGCGCTCAGGTCATGTCCCCTCGGTCAGGTCATGCCATTTTCGCTGCGGTTGAGGCATGACTTCGCTGAGAACATGTCTGTTGAGCGCCCGGGTGCGAGCCCGGTGGGTGCCGGGGCGCCGGGCGCAGCGGGCAGCGGAGCAGTGGGGCACCGGGGCACCGGGGTAGTGGGAAGTGGAAAACAGGTACGCAAAACGGGCGGGTGTGGCAATTGCCAGCACCCGCCCGTTTCGAAGTGAAAGCTAGGCCTTCTTCTTGTTCTTCTCGAAGAGGTTGCCAAGCAGCGTCGAGGTGATCAGCACAATGCCGAGCAGCACCACGCCAACGATCGAGATCGCGACGACGTCAACCGGCTGACCGGCAGACGAGAACTGTGCGAGGGTGTCGACCTTTTCGACGCCCTCCGACGCGAACGCGGGCGCGCCAACCAAGACGGTAGCGAGCGCGACGGTCACGGCGGTGGCGATACGGGTGCGGATCTTCACTGTGTCTCCTCAGAAATCTGTGAGCGCGCGGCTACGTGCTGCGCACCCTCCTATTCTGCCCTATTTCTCGTCGCCGCGTGGCTAAGCTGAACTTATGAGTGTTGAACGCGAATTTACCGCCATTGATCGCATCGCCGAAGACTGGGTCGATACGCTCACCCAGCACGATCCGATCACCGGAACGTACATCGGCCGGGAGAGCGCGCATGGTCAGCTTCCCGACTTTTCGCCGGCCGGTGCAGACGAGCTCGCGCAGTCCATGCGCGACACCCTCGGCACCCTCCGAGCCACCGCGGCCATTGACGAGGTAGATCGGGTTACCCAACAGGATCTTGCCGCCGAGCTTGAGCTTTCCCTTGCGCTGCACGAGTCCGGAGAAGGCCTCCGTGACCTGAACGTCATCGAGTCGCCGAGCCAGCAGGTGCGCGACGTGTTTGACATCATGCCGAGCGATTCTGAGGGCGACTGGGCAAACATTGCCGCACGCATGTCTGCAGTGCCCGAGGCTATGCGCTCCTATCGCGCGTCGCTCGACGCAGGAATTGAGCGTGGTCTGGTCCCGTCGATCCGCCAGGTGCGCGAGGTCGCTGCCCAGCTGCGTCGTACGGCGGGCATGTCGCCGCTGATCCAGCCGCGCGGGGGAGCAGCCGCGGAGGCCGCGCCCTCGAAGGGGTTCTTTGCCGAGCTCGCTGAGCGTGCGGGGGAATCGGTGCCCGCATCGCTCCGTGCGGATCTCGCGAAGGCCGCCGACGAGGCGTCCACGGCATACGCGTCGCTCGCGAACTTCCTCGACACTCATCTCTCAGCGCACGCTTCTGAGCAGGATGCGTTTGGCCGTGAGCGCTACGAGCTCGCCTCGGAGGTGTTCCTTGGCGCGAAGGTCGATCTCGACGAGACCTACGAGTGGGGCATTGAGGAGCTCGCCCGCATGGTCGACGAGCAGGAGCGGATCGCCGGTGAGATCCTCGGGGAGAAGCCGCGTAAGGGGATCGTCGCCGACGCGATTGCGCACCTCGAGCAGGATCCGGCGCGCAAGCTGCACGGCACCGACGCCCTGCAACGCTGGATGCAGGAGACGAGCGACCGCGCTGTCGCGGAACTGGGGGCAACTCAGTTCGACATCCCCGCGGAGATCCGCACGCTCGAGTGCATGATCGCGCCAACCCAGGAAGGCGGGATCTACTACACGGGCCCGTCGAGCGACTTCTCGCGTCCCGGCCGCATGTGGTGGTCGGTGCCCGAGGGCGTGACCGAGTTCGACACGTGGCGCGAGCTCACGACCGTTTACCACGAGGGCGTCCCTGGCCACCACCTGCAGATCGGTCAGGCAGTCGTGAACAGCGGCACGCTCAACGAGTGGCGCAGGCAGCTCGCGGGTTCCTCGGGCAACGCCGAGGGGTGGGCGCTGTACGCTGAGCGGCTTATGGAGCAGCTTGGCTACCTCGACGACCCGGCGGATCGCCTGGGCATGCTCGACGGCCAGCGCATGCGTGCGGCCCGTGTCGTGCTCGACATTGGCGTGCACCTCGGCAAGCAGCGCCCCGACGGCGGCGGCGTCTGGGACGGCGACTACGCCTTCGAGTTCATGGCTGAGAACGTCAACATGAACGACAGCTTCGTGCGTTTCGAGGTGCTTCGCTACCTCGGGTGGGCCGGTCAGGCACCGTCGTACAAGATCGGGCAGCGCATCTGGGAAGACCTCCGCGATGAGGCGAAGGCCCGTGCGGAGCAGGGTGGCGGATCCTTCGATA
>JAGNOB010000024.1 GCA_017990305.1 Leucobacter sp. | reverse complement strand
CGCTCACATTTCGACAGGCAACTCACGATTCCTCCTCGAACTCGGCAGCTGGCGAGCACCGCCTATCCGGCCGCCGGTGCCCTGAAGGTCAAACGCCAACAGAATAACATCTGTCACTCAAGTCGTGGATATTGGGTGAACAAAAGGGGCGTCGACGACCGAAGTCGTCGACGCCCTCGAGGCACCTCGCGGCATGACAGTGCGCCGCTCGGGTAACAGTGATCTCAGTGGGATCACTGCCCTGCTATCGCTATTTCTTGGCGCGAAGCGTTTTGAAGAGCATCTGCCCGAGCACGAAAGCGAGCAGCAGCGAGAACGCGACGTTCGAAGCGAACGGCGTGATCTTTGTCGCTAGCACGGAGCCGAGTGGCGACAGCACGCTTGCTGCGATACCCAGCACGAGCGCTGCACGCATGTCGACGTTGCGGCGCTTGAAGTTGCCGAGGGTTCCCGAGATCGATCCGGGGATGAGCATGATGAGCGACGTGCCCTTTGCTACGAGGTCGTTCGCCCCGAAGAAGAACATGAGCGCTGGCACGACGATGACGCCGCCACCAACTCCGAGGAGGCCGGAGAGGACACCGGTTACGAGGCCGAGCGCGACCAGCCCGATGCCGAGAGCGAAGGTCATGTCGATCTCTGACTCGCGCTGCGGTACGACGAACCAGAGGCTCACTACCACGCCGAGGAGGAATACCATGAACAGCCAGCGCAGCGCCGAGGTTGGCACCTTGGCGAGGAGGTAACTGCCGATCTGGGCCCCGATCACAATGCCGACTGCAAGGAGCACCGCGGCGATCCAGTCGACGTTGCCTTGGATTCCGTATCCAATACCGCCAACAATCGCGGCGGGGAGGATCGCGGCGACTGAGGTTCCCGCCGCCAGGCGCTGCTGGTAGCCGAGGAAGATGGTGAGCAGGGGAACAAGGACCACGCCGCCGCCGATGCCGAAGAGGCCGGAGAGCATACCGGTGAGCGCGCCGAGCAGCGCGAGCACCAGCATAGAGGGACGGGGCTGGTTAAAGTCGGTCGAAGTCATAACGGTCTTTCATTGGAGAGTGCAAGTGGGCGATGTGGGGAGATCCCCTATCCGGCCCCGTCGACGACGGCCGCAGAGCCGTCGGAGCGCGGATCGCTCGCGGCCGAGTACCCGACGTTGCCGTCGGCACGGCGGTCGATACGGATGACGTTTGAGTGGCCGAGGGACTCATCCCAAGACGGCACGGTGACGATCGCAAAGCCCTCGTCTTCGAGGGACTGCTTCGCGGCGTCTGACACGTCCGTTTCGACAACGACGCTGACCTGAGTGTCGCCCGTGATCTCCTCGACCATCCAACGCGGTGCGTGGGTTGCCTCAGAAGGCTCGGCGCCAGTGAGCATGCGCTCGAGCAGGTGGGTGTGCACCTGGGGCTGCGCTGCGCCACCCATCGTCGCGGGAACGTATCGAAGTTCTTCTCCTTCGAGTACCAGCACAGGCATAAGGGTATGCCGCGGGCGTTTGCCCGGCGCAAACGCGTTCGGGGATTCGGGGTCGAGCGAGAATGACGTCCCCCGGTTTTGGAAGATGATGCCGGTGTCCGGCTCGAGTATGTGGGCGCCGAAGTCCCAGTACACCGAGTTGATGAACGAGACCGCCCAGCCGTCGGCGCTGACCGCCGAGAATCCGACGGTATCGCCGCTCGCCTTCGCGTCGCCGCGAACCGGCCTGTCGGGTGCGACCGCGGCAACGAGCTCGTCTCCAGTCGCGCCGTCGAAGGTTGGGTCAGACAGCAGCATGGTGCGCACGAGGTTGCTCTCGTAGAACGCACGAGCAAGCTTGCCTGCTCCAGTGCCGAGCGGATCCTCGATGCCAGCAGTGATTGCGTTGAGCGCGCGCAGGAACATGAAGCCGGAAGTATTTGGCGGCCCGGTGAGCACGCGCAGACCACGATATTCGGTTTCGATGGGCTCGTCCCAGAATGGCCGGTAGCCAGCGGTGTCTTCGAGGGTGATTTTTGAGCCGAGCCGCTGCAGCCCGGCGATCCAGCTTCGCGCGAGATCGCCCTCGTAGAACGCGTTTGGCCCCTCGGCTGCGAGCTGCTCCAGTGAGCGAGCTAGGGCCGGTTGCACAAGAGTGTCGCCCTCGGCCAAGGGCTCGCCACCGGGATAGAACACATCTCGTGCTCCCGGATCCTGCGCGAGGGTTGGTTGCGCTGCGCGAAGCTCCCGGGCAACCGAGCGCGAATTCGGGAAACCGTCGCTCGCGTACCCAATGGCCGGCGCCAAGTGCTCACTCCACTGACGGGTGGCTCCGAGCTGGTGCAGAGCCTCCCAACCGCGGATCCCGCCGGGGACCGTGACGGTGTCGATGCCGCGGAGAGGGAGTGCTTCGCCGTGCGCTTCGCGGAGTGCTGCGAGGCTCTGGCCCGCGGGTGCGGTGCCGGTGGCGTTGAGGAAGCGGATCTCTCCGTCGGGGCTGCGCACGATGGCAACGAGATCTCCGCCAAGGGCAACGTTATTCGGGTAAACGACGCACAGGGTCGCGGCGGCCGTAATCGCGGCGTCGATCGCGTTCCCGCCGGCGCGAAGCACTGCGGCTCCGGCCTCGGTCGCGAGGTGGTGGGACGTTGAAATCGCGCCAAGCGGTGCGGATGTCATGACTCTGTCTCCTGGTCGTTCTCTGCTGTCGGTGTGGGGTCGCCGGCAGGTAGCTGTTGACCTGCGATGGCGATCTGCTCTGCGATGTCGAGCACGTGCGCACGGGCTTCTGCCTCGGCACGGTCGCCGTCGCCGTCCGCGATCGCTTCGAAGATGCGGCGGTGAGCGGCACTCGACACCTGTCGACGCTCACGGGTCTGGTAGCGGCTGCCGCGGCTCGGCGCGATCTGTTGCGCGATCTGCTCGTTAATGAGCTCGAGCAACGGATTGTGCGTGTACTGCGCGATCGACTGGTGGAAGGCCCTGTCGAGTTCGGCGTACCGATCCTTAGTAACGTCCTTTTCCATCGCTTCGACGAGGTCGCGCAACTGCGCAATATCGCGCGGTCGCGCCCGTCCGGCGGTGATCCTCGCGATTGGCGGCTCTACGATGGCGCGAAGCTCCATGATGTCGCGGATCTCGGCGTCAGCGGAGCTTACGGCTTCACCGATTCGCTCGGCGATCCCCGATCGTTCACCCGGGCTGAGCACGACGGTGCCGCGGCCCGGTTTTCGGTCGATGAGGCCGCGGTTCTCGAGTTCCCGCAGCGCCTCTCGGATCGAGACTCGGGAGACGCCAAGGTGCTCCGCAAGCTCACGCTCCGGTGGCAGCCTATCCCCCGGCGCGAGCTCACCGTCGAGGATGAGTCGCTCGAGATCTACCGAGAGGCGATCCGGGAGCGACAACGTCGTCGCTGGCTTCATGGAGGTCCAGTCCATCGCCACTCCTTTCCTTCACTAGTGGAGAAACCGTGTCGGTGCATCACGACCGTCAACCTTACGAAACTACCCCGTTCTGGGATCCGCCTCGCCGTAATTGACGGGGCGCGCTCCACCAGGGTATATTTACCAATCGTTCGAGCAGATGGTCTGACCAACAGTTCATTAACCATACACCGGAGTCCATCGAATTCGATACCCACAGGCCCGTTTCCCCGCCACAAGCCGCGGTGTAGGCGGAGCCTCAGCCCGCACGCCCTTATGGAGAATCAATGACGAAATCCCGCCATTCCGCCCCAAGCCCCGCAACGGGGACTGGAGTCACCCGCGCCCTTGGCGTCGTGGTCGACGATGCGAAACCCAGCGGCCTGCTCACACTGTCGGGCGTGGAGATGTGGGAGCGGTTCAGCTTCTACGGCCTGCAGGTACTGCTTGCTTACTACCTGTACTACTCGCTCGCTGAGGGCGGGCTCGGACTCCCCCAGACGGTTGCCCTCGGCATCGCCGGCGCATACGGCGGCCTTGTCTACATCGCCCAGATCATCGGCGCCTGGATCGCTGACCGCGTACTCGCCCCGAAGTTCGTCGTGCTCATCGGCGGCTCAGGGATCCTCGCGGGCCACATCATGCTCGCGGTGGTTCCGGGCCTCGCCGGCCTCGTCATCGGTCTCGCCCTCATCGTCATCGGAACGGGCGGTCTGAAGGTCAACACGACCATGATGGTCGGCGAGCTCTACCCGAAGGGCGGCCCACGCCGCGACGCAGGGTACTCGATCTACTACATGGGCATCACGCTTGGCGCGTTCGCTGGCCCGCTCGTCACCGGATGGCTGAACCAATCGTGGGGCTTCCACGTGGCATTCGGCGCGGCCGCAGCCGGCATGGCGCTCGGTCTCGGCCAGTACATCTTCGGCATGCGCAGGCTCCCTGCAAGCACCGGCGTTGTTCCAAACCCGCTCCCGGCGAGCGCGCGCACCAAGTGGCTCATCATTACCGTCGTCGGCATCGCCGTCGTCGCAGCGGCTGTCGCGTTCGGGCTCGTTCGCGCGGACAACATCAGCAACGTCGTCGCTCTGATCGTGCTCGCGGCAACCATCGGCTTGTTCACGATGCTGCTCACCAACAAGCAGGTCACGACCGCTGAGCGGCGCTCAGTAATCCGCTACATGCCTGTGTTCCTCATGAGTCTCGTGTTCTGGACCCTGCTCTTCCAGCTCTTCACCGCATTCGCTGTCTTCGCTGACACCAAGATCAACCTCACCGTGGGCTCGCTCACCATGCCGCCCTCGCTCATCGTCACTCTTGAAAGCCTCGCGGTTGCGGCAATCACTGCGCTCCTCGCGGTCCTCTGGACGCGCAGCCGCGCATCGCGCATGCAGCCAGTCACAAAGCTCGTTGTCGGCGTCATCGCCATGTCTGTAGGCGCAGCTGTCATCATCCCGTTTAGTCTCGGCACCGGGCAGTCGATGCCGCTGCTCGTCGCGCTGCTCGTGATGGTCTTCTTCGCGCTCGGGGAATCGCTCTTCGCACCCTCGGCACTGTCCTTCACCGCGGAACTCGCCCCCAAGGCAGCGAACTCGCAGATGACGGCGCTGTACTTCCTCACGATGGCGGGTGGATCCACTTTTGCTGGATGGATTTCGCAGTCGTACCGCGAGGGCGCAGAAGCACAGTACTTCGGAACGGTCGCGATCGTATCGCTCGCACTCATCGTCGCTCTCGGCGTGAGCTTCAAACTCGTCGACCGGGCAATGTCTGCCCGCTAGCGTTGTACGAACACTGGCCACGGTCCGAACAACTCGGACCGTGGCCAGTTCTCGTTTAACAAGACCATGTCACCGGTAAAAGCGGATGTGGGCTTAGGCTGATGTACCGCACGGCGCCCAGCGGGTAAGCCCTGAAACATATGCGGGACCTCCCGCAGGAGATGGCAGCGCGCAGGTCAGTGCCACAAATAGAACGGGTGGCCCGAGAGAACAATTTCTCTCGGGCCACCCGTTCTATTTGTACCTAGCTGGGGTTTAGCTCCCGGCCTCCAATGCCCGCTCAAACGCCTCTTCGAGACGCTTGTCAGCCTCAGCGAACTTCGTAAGATCGCCGTCCTTCATAGCTGCAGAGCGGTCGTCAATGGCCTTCTTCATGTCCTGGAGGGCCTTGGTAAGCGCGTCCGAGACCTGAGCACCTGGCTTGCTGGGATCCGGGGTCTCACCCTCGGCGGCCTCATCGGGCTTCTCCTCGACCGCGCCCTCACCGTCACCGGCGTTCGCACCCGAGTCGCCGCCAAACAGCGCATCAAGTGCACCGTCGAGCGTATCCTCGAACGCAATATCGTCGCCGAAGGAGACAAGCACCTTCTGCAGCAGCGGGAACTTGGTTCCCGATGACGCTTCAAGATAGACCGGCTGCACATACAGCAGACCGCCGCCGACGGGAAGCGTCAGCAGGTTACCGCTGATCACTCGCGTGCCGCCCTGCCGCAACAGGTTGAGCTCGGTAGAGACCTTCGGATCGGTATTGAAGCTGTTCTGCACCTGGCCAGGCGCAGGAATCGTGTTGCCCTTGGGCAGCGCGAGCAGTTTCAGTGTGCCGTAATCGTCAGAGACCTTCCCGGCCTCTGATCCTGCGTTCGAGTTCGCGGCAAGGTATCCGGTAAGGATGTCTCGCGCGCCCTCGCCACGGGCGTCAGGGATGTACGTCGAGTAGATCGAGTACGTGGGCTCTGCGCCCGCCCCGGCAGAAAGGGTGAGGTAGTACGGCGGCTGCGACGGGTTCCGCTCGGTCTCGCTCGAGCTCTTTACCGGATCGTCGGGCGTGCGCCATGCATCCTCAGCAGAGTAGAACGCGCCAGCGTCAGTCACGTGGTACTTGCTCAGAACCTCGCGCTGCACCTTGAACATGTCTGTCGGGTAACGAACGTGGCTGAGCAGCTCGCCGCTCATGTCCTCGACGCTCTTGAGCGTGCCAGGGAAGATCTTGCTCCACGATTTCAGGATCGGGTCTTCAGCATCCCACGCGTACAGATCAACACTGCCGTCGTAAGCGTCGACAGTGGCCTTCACCGAGTTGCGGATGTAGTTCACCGGCTTAGACATCATGCTGACCCGGTCATTGTCCGCGTCGACGGTGAGTGCGTTCATGTCACTCACCTCCGAGTACGGGTACTGCTCCGAGGTCGTGTATCCATCAATGATCCACTTGAGCTTGCCGTCGACCACTGACGCGTACGGAGCGGCGTCGATCGTGAGATACGGCGCCACCTTCTGCACGCGGGTGACCGGGTTTCGGTCGAAGAGCACCTGGGAATCGTCAACGACGGCGCCGGAGAGCAGCACCTCGACGTCCTGGAACTTCAGCGCGAACATGATCTTGGTGAGCATGTTGCTGAGCTTCGGACCGCCTTCGCCCTTGAACGTGGTGAGGTTGGCGCGGCCACCGACGGCTGCCTCGACCTCCGGATCGAGATCCTCTGCGGGAACGTCTTCCTCGGCTGCGGCGTCGCCCTCAGCCGGGGCGTCGCCCTCAGCCGGGACCTCATCAGTTGCGGCCGTTGTGTCGGCCGCGGTGCCGTCTTCCGCCGGAGTTGCGTCTTCAGCGTCTGCGGCGGGCGCCTCGGGGGTGCTTTCGATATCCGACGGGAAGTCGAGCTCGATCGACTTTTCGCGCTCTCCGCCGACGATGGAGTACTCAGGTGAATCCATGCCGAAGTACACGCGCGGCTCGAACTCGCCGAGACGCCCGCTGGTGGGGATGCCGCTCTCGAGGAATACGGGCTCGCCGCCTGGTGACCGCTGGTTGCCATATGCGGCAACCAGGCCGTAACCGTGGGTGAAGACGAGGGTCCGGTTGTACCAGCTCGATTGGCCAGAAATGTCGATGTCGCGGATGGCAGATACCGTATCCTCAACCTGGCCGTCGAACTCGTAGCGGTCGACGTTCAGCGACTTCGGGAACTTGTAGTACTGCTTGGACTGTTCGAGCTGCGCGAAGGTCCGCGAGATCACCTCGGGGTCCATGATGCGAATGTTCGAGGTAGCAACGGCGTCGTTACGCAGCGCCCCAGGCTCCGCGTCGGTCACGGCGTCGTAACGCTCGATCTTGACCTCATCGAGCCCGTACGCCTTCCGCGTGGCATCGATGTTTCGCGAGATGTACTCCGACTCCATGCTCTGCTCGTCGGGGACAACGCGGAACTGCTGGATCGCCCACGGGTAGCCCACGCCGAGCACGAGGCTCGAAACGATGAGCAGCGCGGTGCCGATGACGGGAATACGCCATTTGCCGGTGATCGCAGTGATGAGGAACAGCACTGCGACAATGGCAGCGATGCCCGCAAGGATCTGCTTTCCAGGGATTGTCGCGTGCACGCTCGAGTACATCGCGCCAGTCGCGTAGCCCTCGGTGCTCGTCACGGTCGCGTACTGATCGAGCCAGAGGCTCGCCGCCTGGATGACGAGATACAGCGTCGCGAGAATCGCAGTCTGAATTCTCGTTGACTTCGAGACGCGGAACTCACGTTCAGTGAACGAGATGCCACCGTAGAGATAGCTCGTTGCTGCGCCAACGAGGAGCGAAATGAGCACGACTGCTGACGCGAACCCTGCGATGGACTGCCAAAGCGGCAGGTCGAAGAGGTAGAAGGAGATATCGAAGCCGAACTGGGCGTCCTTCTCCCCCGCGGGCTCAGAGTTCCACCAGAGCAACACAGTGCGCCAGTTTGAGGCGGCTGCGATACCGGCGAAGATGCCGAGCACGGCCGGAAGCAGCCACTTGACCAGTCTCCGCAGGGGCTCCACCACCTCCTGGTAGCGGTCAAGCTGCGCGGTTAGCCGCGCGTATACCGGACGCTTCCGGTACGCGATATCGATCGCGAGGAACACCGGGATCGACATCGCTAGGAAGCCGACGATGAACATAGCGCCTGCCGCTATCCACTGCGTTGCAAACACGGGAAGATACCCGAGCTGGTTGAACCACAGGACCTCAGTCATCACTGACGAGACCGCGAGGAACGCGATAATCAGCACGACCACAAGAATGATCGTGATTGCGAGCGGGGAAAGGCGGCGCGATCGGGGGGCAGAAGTAGTCTGTTCGGTCACCCTACGATCGTAGCGTTTCGCTGCTGGGGATCTTGTGGGAGATATTGGCCTCACCGGCCTGTTCGCAATTGGCGCAATGGAATCACCACACTCTCGGCGCCATCCCACCTCCGTTGCCGTAGCGTTGTAGACGTACATAGGCATGAGGAGAACGCCGTGAGCAGCGACGAAACACAGCCAGAGGGTCCGAACGATTCGTCGGGCCCCAACTTCGAGGAATTGCAGCGCATGCTGCAGAATATGCTCAGCGGCCAGCAGGACGCCGAGCTCGATCCAAGCGTGCTCGCCAAGGCCGCGGGCATCTCAGGCGACCCCGCCGTACTTAACGCACTGTTCTCAACACTGCGCGGAGCGATGTCCAACCCAAGCGACAAGATTGATTGGTCGGTCGCGCGACGCACCGCACTCGACGCCGCGGGCGGCGAGTCAACCGTCAACGCAGCACCCGCCGACCGTGCGTTCCCCGTGGCCTCACTCTGGCTCGATGAAGCGACCGAGCTCGGTCCCATCCCTGACGCGCCACGCACAGTGAACCGCATTGAATGGGTCCAACGCTCAATTGACACCTGGATCACGCTCGCCGAGCCCGTCGCCGAATCTGTGTCGCAGGCACTCATGAACACCATGAACAGCCAAATGCCAGAAGAGATGGCAGCAGCACTTCAGCAGGCAACCCCGATGCTTCGCAGCGTTGGGGGCGCGCTCTTTGCAGTCCAGCTTGGCTCCATCGTCGGCCAGCTCTCGGGCGAAGTTGTCTCCGCCGGCGACGTCGGGATCCCGCTCTTCTCCGGCCCCGGGTACGAGGGGGGTGCGCTCTTGCCGAGCGGCATCGCCAAGTTCGCCGAGGGGCTCGACCAGGATCTTGAGGCGGTCACGCTCTACCTAGCCGTCCGCGAACTCGCCCACGCACGGCTGTTCAGACACACGAAGTGGCTGCGCTCACACCTGCTCACGGCCATCACCGACTACGCGCGCGGCATTCACATTGATACCGAACGTATCGAGGAGCTTTCACGCGACCTCGATCCCTCGCAGCCGGATCAAATCCAGGAGATCCTCGCCAGCGGAGCGCTCTTCCCACCGAAGACGCCTGCGCAGGAAGCCGCCCACGAGCGCCTCGAGACCATGCTCGCCCTGATCGAGGGTTGGGTGGACATCGTGACGGAGGATGCGACGCGTCGCCTTCCCGGCGCTGGTGGCATCGCAGAGATGGTTCGACGGCGACGCGCAACTGGCGGTCCAGCGGAACGAGCGTTTGCCGCCCTCGCCGGGCTCGAACTGCGCCCCCGCCGGCTTCGGGAGGCCGCAGCTATGTGGCGCGCCGTAGCCGATCGCGGCGGCCAGGCCGCACGCGACAGCCTTTGGTCGCATCCCGACATCATGCCGACTGCCGAAGAGCTAGACGCACCTGACATGCTCCTCAGCAGGATCGGCTTGCTCGGCGATGGAGCGATGCCTGCAGATCCGTTCGACGATGAGCTCAAGAAGCTCTTGAGCAACGAGCTGCCATCACGGGAAACCGACGCCGACGGTTCTGCGGCTCCAGGCGACTCCGACACCCCGCCACAGATCTAACCGACCGGGCGTTCCCCACAACAGGGGCGCCCGGTCCCACGGTCCTCACGTGTTGTGGAAAACCGGCTGTGCGGCCCCGCCCAGGTGCAAACTGCTTGGCATGAGCAGTTCTCCCTTCACCCTCCAGATCGACCCCGACTACCCCGTTGTTTGGGAAAACACAACAACGATCCGAGTGGGCTTCGAGCGCGCTATCGCCCGCGTTCAAGCGCCGTCGGCGGCAGTTCAATCCGTCATAGCCAAACTCATACGCGGTACCTCCGCCGATGAATTGGCGGCAGAGGCAACGAGAGTCACGGAGGCGGCAGTCGCGGCGCTAGAGCCCGCGTTCGTGAGCGAACGCCCCGGAGGCGAACCTGCTGAGCCGACACACACTACGAAGCCGAGGGCTCACGCCGGGGCTCCCCCACCGAGACTGCGACGCGCACCTCTCGGGCCTGCGTCCCCCCAACTGAATCGAGCCGCGCGCGCAACCGCACGAACGCGCACGCAAGGCAGCACCGATCCGCCACGAACAA
>JAGNOB010000346.1 GCA_017990305.1 Leucobacter sp. | reverse complement strand
CCTTCGTGGGCTCGGCACCGGCCGCCTCAGCCTGCTTCAAGAGCTCCTTGTCGTCAAGACCCGGAGTGCCCTCGCCAGGCTGAACCTCGGGGCTGAGCAGACGCTTGTGGAGCTCGAAGGCGACATCGGGCTGCTGCTCGACAACGCACCCAAAGGCGTTTGCAGAGCGTGTCGAGTACTTCGTGCCGAGCGATTGTCCATCAAGGAAGTTGATCGGGTAGACCGCGAGGTTCGCGTCGCCCGAACCGACGTAGTTCTCGAGCATGACACCGTTCTGGGCCTCGAAGTTGCCACACGCCGGGCACATGTAGTCGACGTACACGGCGATGTCGAGCGGAAGCTCGTCGCGGTTGGTCTCCGGGGCGACACGCTTCGCGGTCGGGTCGGCGAGGGCCTTCGAGGGAACGACCTTCAGATCCTTCGTGAAGACTGCAGCGCCGGAGTTCATGTTCGCGGGCCCGGGGCCAGCCGGCTTGAGGGACTGTGTCAGCACGAGGCCAACGATTGCGAGTACCGCTACGACGCCGAGAACGACTCCACCCTGAATGTACAGGCGGCGACGCTTCTCGCGCTTCTTTTCTGCCTCACGAGCCAGGCGCGCCTGTTCACGCGCTTGCGCGCGGCGCTCGTTCTTCGACAGTCGCGACGTTGTGTCATTCGACATAGTTAGGTTTCCTCCTGAGACACGCCAGGTGTGGCGAGGGTTTGCTTGCGGCGCTATCGCGAGTCCGCTACTTCTTCTTGGATCGGCGCTCTGCGCGGTTCTGTGGAGCTGCACCATCAGCGGGAACCTGCTGCCCAAATGCGCCACGCGCTGTGGGCTGTTCGGGCTGCTTGCCGCGCTGCTTCCCCTTCGGCTGCTGCGCTGCTGCGCCACTTACCTCGGGGGTTCCGTCGACATCGGGTGCGCTGTAGCTCAGCTGAGCCTCGTCTGGCTTCGTCTGTGCGTCGAGCCCGCCGCCTTCGAGATGGACGTGGCCTTCGTGGCCGGGCTCGTTGGGCCGAACCTGAACCTCAAGGTTGTACAGGAGCCCGACGGACTCCTCCTTGATCTGTCCCATCATGCCCTCGAACATCGTGAAGCCCTCGCGCTGGTATTCGACGAGCGGATCACGCTGCGCCATAGCGCGCAGGCCGATTCCCTCCTTGAGATAGTCCATCTCGTAGAGGTGGTCACGCCAACGGCGGTCGATCGTGGTCAGGACGACCCGGCGCTCCAGCTCGCGCATGGCCTCCTCGCCGAGCGACTCTTCACGCGCGGCATATGCAACCTCCGCGTCGGAGAGGATCTCGCGGCGCAGGAACGCCTTGTCGACGCGCCCGTTCGGGGCCTCAGCGACCACTTCGTCGACCGTCAGTGCGATCGGGTACAGCTGCTTCAGGTCTGACCAGAGGGCGTCAAAGTCCCAATTCTCGTCGGCACCGTGCGAATCGAGGATGGCGTTGATCGTCTGTTCGCGGAAGGCGATGACGCGCTCCTCGATCTCTTCGCCGTCCAGAATCTGCGCGCGGTCACTGTAGATGGCCTGGCGCTGGCGGTTGAGCACGTCGTCGTATTTGAGGACGTTCTTGCGGATCTCGGCGTTGCGCGCCTCGACCTGGCTCTGCGCGCTCTGGATCGAGCGGGTGACCATCTTGGACTCAATCGCGAGGTCGTCAGGGAACCCGTCGCGGTTCATGAGCGCAGCTGCGGCACCCGAGTTGAAGAGGCGCATGAGGTCGTCTGCGAGCGAGAGGTAGAACCGGCTCTCGCCGGGGTCTCCCTGACGGCCAGAACGACCACGGAGCTGGTTGTCGATTCGACGTGACTCGTGCCGCTCGGTGCCGAGTACGTAGAGCCCGCCCGCTTCGAGGACCTTCTCGGCCTCGCCGGCGACTGCTTCTTTCACTGCAGCGAAGACGTCGTCCCACGCAGCCTCGTATGCCTCAGGATCTTCCTCAGTGGAGAAACCGCGTGTGGCCATTTCCTGAACGGCGAGGAACTCGGCGTTTCCGCCGAGCATGATGTCAGTACCGCGGCCAGCCATGTTCGTCGCGACGGTTACCGCCCCATAGCGGCCGGCCTGAGCGATGATCGCAGCCTCACGCGCGTGGTTCTTCGCGTTAAGCACCTCGTGCCGCACGCCCTTCTTCGCGAGCTGACGCGACAGGTACTCGCTCTTCTCGACGCTGGTGGTGCCGACAAGCACGGGCTGCCCGTTCTTGAAGCGCTCCGCGATGTCCTCGACGACAGCGTTGAACTTCGCCTCCTCGTTTTTGAAGACGAGGTCAGGCTGGTCGATGCGCTGCATCTTCTTGTTCGTCGGGATCGGCACGACACCGAGCTTGTAGGTCGACATGAACTCGCCGGCCTCGGTCTCAGCCGTACCGGTCATGCCCGAAAGCTTCTCGTAGAGGCGGAAGAAGTTCTGGAGCGTTACGGTGGCGAGCATCTGGTTCTCAGCCTTGACCTGCACGCCTTCCTTCGCCTCGATGGCCTGGTGCATGCCCTCGTTGTAGCGACGCCCGGCGAGGATACGACCCGTGTGCTCATCGACGATGAGTACCTCACCGTTGAGCACGACGTAGTCCTTGTCGCGAGTGAAGAGTGCCTTCGCCTTGATCGAGTTGTTCAAGAACGAGATGAGGGGTGTGTTCACCGACTCATACAGGTTCGTGATGCCGAGGTGATCCTCGACCTTTTCGATACCGGGCTCGAGTACGCCGACGGTGCGCTTCTTCTCGTCGACTTCGTAGTCGACGCCGACCTCGAGGGTCTTCACGATGCGCGCAAACTCGCCAAACCAGCGGTTGCCCTCGCCTGAGGACGGGCCGGAGATGATGAGCGGCGTACGGGCCTCGTCGATGAGGATCGAGTCGACCTCATCGATGACGGCGAAGAAGTGGCCGCGCTGCACACGCTCTTTCGATGTGCTCGCCATGTTGTCGCGGAGGTAGTCGAAGCCGAACTCGTTGTTCGTGCCGTAGGTGACGTCGGCGTCGTACTGCTTGCGGCGCTCCTGCGGATCCTGGCCGGCAACGATGCAGCCGGTGGTCAGACCGAGCGCACGGAAGACGCGCCCCATGAGCTCACTCTGGTAGCTCGCGAGGTAGTCGTTCACTGTCACGATGTGGACGCCCTTGCCTGCCAAGGCATTGAGGTAGGCGGGCATTGTTGCGACGAGTGTCTTACCCTCACCGGTCTTCATCTCAGAGATGTTGCCGAGGTGCAGGTTCGCGCCACCCATGACCTGTACGTCGAAGGGGCGAAGCCCAATGGTGCGCTTCGCGGCCTCGCGAACAG
>JAGNOB010000345.1 GCA_017990305.1 Leucobacter sp. | reverse complement strand
CATGAGCACTTCTTCAGACCCGCAGGCCCTCGCGGCCGAGGCAGCAGCCGTCATCGCCGACCTCACCGGCGTCGCCCAGCACGACATCGCTCTCACCCTCGGCAGCGGCTGGGGCAAAGCGGCAGACGCCCTCGGCGAGACAGTGGCCGTGATCGATGCCGACAAGGTCCCCGGTTTCCACGCATCGGCCGTTCCCGGTCACCCCGGCACACTGCGTTCCGTGCGAATGGCGAATGGCAAGCACGCGCTCATCATCGGCGCACGCACCCACTTCTACGAGGGCCGCGGTGTCCGCGCTGTCGTTCACGGTGTCCGCACCGCGGCCGCGGCCGGCGCGAAGGTGATGGTGCTCACCAACGGCGCCGGCGGAGTGAACCCGGCCTACAAGCCGGGTCAGCCAGTGATCATCACCGACCACATCAATCTCACGGCCACGTCGCCGCTCGAGGGCGCAACCTTTGTCGACCTCACCGACCTGTACTCAGCCCGGCTCCGCGAGCTCGCGCACAGCGTCGACCCCTCGCTCAACGAGGGCGTCTACGTGCAGTTCACCGGACCGCACTACGAGACCCCTGCCGAGGTGCGCTACGCGGGCATCATCGGTGGCGACATCGTCGGCATGTCGACCGCTCTCGAAGCGATCGCTGCCCGCGAGGCAGGCATGGAGATCATCGGTCTCTCGCTCATCACGAACCTCGCCGCCGGTATCCAGGAAACGCCGCTGAGCCACGCAGAGGTTATCGATGCCGGCCGTGAAGCGGAGCCACGACTGGCAGCGCTGCTCAGCGAGATCGTCGCGCGCTTCTAACCCAGTCGAACGGCGACCTTCGCGATCCGGGCATCCGGCGCTGCACCCACGGCAGCGTCACGAGATCGGTCTCCCGCTCGAGCACGAGGTCGGTGATCGTGCGGCCGGCGAGATTCGACGCGGCTATCCCCGAGCCTGCGTATCCGCCGCCCCACGCGATCCCGGTCGCGAGGTCGAAGCCGACGCTGGCGCTCCCGCCGCGCGATGCCGCCAGCGCGCCAGACCAGGCCCGCGCGAGCTCGACTTCCCGGGTCACTGGGAAGAGGCGCTGCAAGGATTCGCGTAGCGCGCGCACCGTGCGCTCTGGCGCCATCGCGTCGCCGCCGGCTCGGGACGCGAAGCGATGGGCCGCCGCGCGTTCACCGAGCACGATCCGGTCGTCCGCCGTGCGCTGCGCAAACATGGCGCCACGCGCCGAGTCCCTGAGTATGTCGCCACCTGCCCAGCCGATCTGCTCCCAGATCTCGGCGGGGAGGGGCGTCGTCGCGATGAGCGACGCACGCACAGGCAGCCATCGCCGGCGCGCCCCAGCAAGGAGTGCTCTGCCGCCCGCACCTGTCGCCACGATGTGGTCTGCAGTCACGGTGCCGTGCGTCGTCTGCAGCTCGTACGGGTCGATCTCAACCACACGCGTGCGCTCGTAGATGGCGACCCCGAGCCGCTCGACGGCGTTCGCAAGGCCTCGGGCCAGCTTGACCGGCTGAATCCGTGCCGCGTGCGGATGCCAGGACGCGGCACGTGCGCCTGCCACGTCGATTCGGCTCGCCGCCGCTGGTTCGAGGAGCGTGAGATCGGTTCCCTCGCATTGCCGTTCGGAGGCAACGTATGCGCGCAGTCGCGCTTCCTGCGCCGGGGTGGTCGCGACTGCGAACTCGCCGCCGTGCACGACGTCGGCGTTGATCCGCTCCGCCTCTGCCACGCGCACGACCTCGCTCACGGTGCCAGTCATGGCGGCTTGGAAGCGCTGCGCGGCGTCACGACCGTGCGCTGCGACGTATCGTTCGCGCCCACCCGTGATGGCGTTCGTCACCGCTCCGCTGTCACGCCCCGAGGCCCCGGAACCGACATGCCGCTCCTCAATCACCACGACCCGCAGGCTGGGGCGGGCCTGCTTCAGGTAATACGCAGTCCACAGCCCGGTGTACCCGGCGCCCACGATCGCGACGTCGGCGAAGATGCTTCCCGGGAGTTCGAGTCGCGGTACCGGCCGGCCAGCGTCTCCCGACCAGTGCGACACCTGCCCGCTCATCACCCTCAGTCCCTCGCCGTAAACCGTACCTATCTACGATACCCGCGCTCCCAGACCTGGCGGCCATCGCGCCACCCGCTGAGAGTCTCCGCTGAGCCACAGTTCCGTCAGCTTGCCGCATCCGCTCCAGCCGTTTGCGGCAATCGGGTGGTAGCTTGAACTGTCTATAGCAATCAACTGTGGGGGGCGTGATGGCACCGAATCAGCTCGAAGCTCTGTTGGGGCGTGCGCGCGAGTGGGCAGCGCACGACATTGACCCGGTCACCCAAGCCGAGGCAGAGCGCCTCGCCACCCAAGCCGAGGCAGGAGACGAAGCGGCAGCGCAAGAGCTCGCGGAGGCATTCGGTGAGAGGCTCGCGTTCGGCACCGCCGGTCTGCGTGGCAGGCTCGGCGCCGGCCCCTCACGCATGAACCGTGTCGTTGTCTCGCAAACAAGCGCAGGCTTCGCCGCGTTCCTCCTCGCGCGCGCTGCCCGCGGCGAGACGAGTAACCCACCGTCCATCGTCATCGGCTACGACGCTCGCGTGAACTCGGATGTGTTCGCACGCGATACTGCCGAGATCATGGCCGGCGCCGGTGTACAGGTCACGCTGTTCCCCACACACGGCCCGACACCGCTCGTCGCCTTCGCCGTTCGTCACCTCGGTGTCTCGGCTGGTGTGATGGTCACCGCGAGCCACAATCCGCCGCGCGACAACGGCTACAAGGTGTACCTCGGTGACGCCGACGCAGGCTCGCAGATCGTTGCGCCAGCCGACAGCGAAATTGCAGCACGCATCGACGCAGCAGCAGCAACGCCAATCTCGCAACTGCCGCGCAGTTCCACTTACGCGTACGCGACCCCCGATATCGCCGCCGCCTACGTCACCAAGACCGCTGCGTCGCTGCTCGCTGGCTTCCCCGTCACTCAAGACGGGCGCACCTTGAACGAAGAGGTGCCCGTCAAGGTCGTCTACACGGCGATGCACGGTGTCGGCGCAGAACTCTCCGAACGCGTTATCCTCGCGAGCGGGCTCCCGCTTCCGATCCCGGTGCCGGAACAGCACGTTCCCGACGGCAACTTCCCGACCGTCGACTTCCCGAACCCTGAGGAGCCCGGAGCGCTCGACCTCGCCTTCCGTACCGCACGCGAGGTGAACGCCGAACTCGTCATCGCCCACGATCCCGACGCCGACAGGCTCGCGATCGCGCTGCCCGATGCTGCGGAGGAATCCGGCTACCGCGCAC
>JAGNOB010000344.1 GCA_017990305.1 Leucobacter sp. | reverse complement strand
AGGCCACGGGCGCACCGTCGGGGAGTGTGAGCGAACCCACTGTCATCACCACGCCGTCAACGGTGGCGGGGTGTTCGTGCAGCCTGGACTGGAGCTCATTGAGTGCCCAGAATGTGTCCTGGTCATCAAGTGGTGTGGGCGCTGCCTGGGGAGACGAAGCGTCTGCTGCGGACGCACTCTCACCCCGTTGGGCTGCGACTTCCAGCCGTGTGATGCGCTCGCGTAGCTCATCAAGTTCGTGCCTGAGTGCAGTGTCTTGGGTTGCCATGTCTCGATAGTACGTTAATGCATACTTGCGTACAAGTGGAGGGTTTGGGCTTTACCTTCCGGTTGGTAAAGTGATTGCGTGGCAACAGATACACCAACCCGAATCATGGAAGCAGCCAAAGAGCTGGTGAGAGAAAACACCCGAGTCGAGGGCGTCACGCTCTCCCTCGAAGCCGTCGCCAAACGGGCGGGCCTCACCAAACCGGGCCTCATGTACTACTTCCCGAATAAGGAAGCCCTCATGGTGGGCCTCGTGGACTTCGCGGCGCGCCACTGGCACGAGCTCTTGCTCGCTGAGGCGGGTGGAGACCCGAGTGAGCTGACGGCGTTCGAGCGACACCGGGCATACGTCGAGGTTGCGACGACGGCGGACGTCTCTCGGGCCGACTACTGGATCTTCTCCGACGCGCTCTATCATCCGGTGCTCGCCGGGCCGTGGCAGCGGTGGCTCGGACCGTGGTTCTCCCTCGAGGACGCGCCGGCCGCGGCCCACGGTGCGCTTGCCGCCGCGCGGTTCTGCGCAGACGGCGCTTGGATGTCAGAGGCGTCTGGCGTGATGCCAGTCGACGATCTTGCGCCAGTTCGTGCGCACGCGCTCGAGCTCATCTCGACCGCAGAGCGTGGGGGGCTCCGGTGAAGGGCTGGGCGCTACTCTCGGGGGCGATCGTCGCCGAGGTGGTAGGAACTCTCTCGTTGCGTGCCATGGTTGACCAGCCTGCCTGGGCAGCCCTCACTGTCGCCGCGTACGTCATCGCGTTTTCGCTGCTTGGGCTCGCACTCCGCACGGGCATGCCCATAGGCGTGGCGTACGGTATTTGGGGCGCGCTCGGTGTCGCGCTGGTCGCTCTGCTCGGCGCGCTCGTGTTCGGCGAGGCACTGAGCATGCAGGCGGTGATCGGGATCGTCGTCATCATCGCCGGCGTCCTCATCGTGGAGACGGGATCCCGCCAAGCGCCCGACTCGCGGGCCGAGGAGGTGCAAGCATGAGCCTCCTCTGGCTCGCCCTCTCGATTCTCTCGGAGGTGGGCGCGACACTGAGCCTGCGGGCTTCAGACGGGTTCCGCAAGAAACTCTGGCTGATCCCCGTCGCCGCGGGCTACGGGCTCGCATTCACATTCCTCTGGTTCGCGCTGGCCGCAGGAATGCCGGTCGCGGTCGCGTACGGGATCTGGACGGCGGTTGGGATCGCGCTTATCGCAGTGTTCGCGCGCGTCGTGTGGAAAGATCCGCTCACCAAGCGCATGCTGCTCGGCATCGCCCTCATCATCGCCGGCGTGGTGCTGGTCGAGACGGGGTGAGGCCGGCGAGCGCTGGACGAGCGCCTCGGGGTTCGCCCAAGAAGTGTTGAGCAGGCTGGGCACTACGGGTAGTGCAAGCCACATGGTGCCCCCTGCTGGACTCGAACCAGCGACCGACAGATTAGAAGGCTGTTGCTCTATCCACTGAGCTAAGGAGGCGAACATATCGAGGGTACTACGGTTGAGTGCCCTCTCGTGCCACCCGTTAGTGTAGTGGGGCGATCCTGCAATCGTGCGGCACGTGGCTGTGGTGCTGTGGGCGTGTGTATGACGGTAAAGGTGGTGCTCCGAAAACATGCGAAGAGCTGAGTCTCAGGCGGGAACCGTGCTTCTTCGTCCGGGCATTCCGACAAGCGGTCGCTCCACCCTGCCCAGTGCGCGACACCCGCTCGCAATGACGCTTGGATTGTGCCTCGTCCCGGCAATTAGCTTCACCATCGCGGCAGCGGATAGTCGTCTCGGGTTCCGCCTATTGATGGCGAGCCTCGGCGTGATGATGCTCGTACTGATCGCCGCATTGCTGCTCCGCTGGCGTGGACTTCGGCCCGGGGTGATTCGCATTGCCAGGGCGGGGGAGCTGCGGTTTGTGCCCTCTCGCGGGCACCGCTTCGGGCTCATAGTAGTGCCGCTGGCGATGCTGCTCCCGGTTCTCGCGATCGTTGTGGTGAACGCCCGTGATCTGCCGATGCAGGCGAGCTCATCGAGGTTCATGGCGCTGCTGCCAATCGCGTTGCTGGTGACCTCGATTGTTTCGCTCGCGATGATCGTGTGGTCGACGCGGATCCCGGTGGGACTGCGTGTCGGGGCTGCGGGACTGACTGGGGTGCGCGGTGGAGGAGCCATAAACATCGCATGGGATGACCTCGCGGATGCAGCTGCGCTCGGCGGGCGGGGGCACAATGTGGTGTTCACGACGCGCGCAGGAGGAACGGTTGTTCTTGACGCGCATCACCTGGGCTCGGATCCCGCGATTGTTGCGGCGGTTGTGGAGCACTTCCGGAAACAGCCGGGTGATCGGGGCAGTCTTGCTGACGGGGTTGGCGCTGTGGCCACGGTCGAAGCAGCGCTCGCGGCGAGCAGAAAATAATGTATAAAAAACTGACTAATGAGCAACATGTGAGGCCGTAAATGTCGGTGGTCCGTGTTTGAATTCGGGTATGACTTCACCCCTCCAACTTCGCACCGAGACCATTGACGGCCTCGGAGAAGTGGCGCGCGAACTCCGGAAGGTCGAGGCGAAGCGGTTCGACCTGCTGGCTCGCGGGTACCTGGCGCTCCCAAGCGGAGAGATGTCACTTCGCTCGTACAGGGCGGAGGCGGCGCTCGCACTCGGAGTGACTGAACGCCGAGTCGACGCCCTGTTGGGTCTCGCTGCGATGTTGTCGTCTGATTACCACGACACAGCGTCGCTGCTGCGTAGCGGACGTCTCGACGTCGCCCACGCGGAGGTCATCACGAACGCTGGGCTCGTCATCACGAATATTGTTGCCACGGGCGTTGACGAAGCGGCCCGAGCTGCTGTCGAAGAAAAGACCGTTCTTGCGGCGGCAAGACGGAAAGAGTACGAACACGCCGTGCTTGTCTATGCGCTTGAAGAGACGCCAAACAGGTTGAAGCCGATCGCTAAGCGGCTTGCCGAGCAATGGGCCGTCGAATCCATCGAGGCTCGGCAGGCCGCAGAAACCGTGCACCGTCGCGTCACTGTTGTCGAGATGGCTGACGG
>JAGNOB010000343.1 GCA_017990305.1 Leucobacter sp. | reverse complement strand
GTCGACGAGGGTCTGCCCGAGCGGGGTCATCTCGACGAGCACACCGCGGCCGTCATTAGGGTCTGTCAGCCGTCGAACGAGCTCACGCTCGACGAGCCGATCGATGCGATTCGTCATTGTGCCGCTCGACACCATTGTCTGCTGCACAAGCACTTTCGGGCTCTGCCGATACGGGGAGCCGCTGCGGCGCAGCACCGCGAGCACGTCAAACTCCCAGGAAGACAACCCCGAGCGTTCGAATGCGTGTGATCGGGCACGGTCGAGATGTTTCGCGATGCGTGAGAGGCGTGAGAACACTGTCAGGGGCGCGAAATCAAGGTCTGGGCGGGCTGCGCTCCACGACGCGATGATCCCGTCAACCTCGTCAGTGGTGTCTTGCGTGCGGTCGTCCATTCACTCATTATTGCGGGTGACACAGCCTTTTTTGCCGTGAACCCGCCGGAGTTGGCCCCGATCGGGCGAAGAAGTACGAAAGAGGCGCTGACGTCTGGCAGACTATATCCGTGCCGGTTTCGGTGCGGTCCGCCTTGGTGTAATGGCAGCACGACAGCCTTTGGAGCTGTTAAGTCTAGGTTCGAATCCTAGGGGCGGAGCGGCTGGGGGAGCGTAAGACCCTCTCCACGTCGCGCCAACTACGGCGCAGCTCCGCGAAGCGCTCACCCGCTCGCGAATAGGAAAGGGACTCCCGACATGGCAGAACGTTCACTCGCTGTTGTCATCCTGGCCGCTGGCCAGGGCACCAGAATGAAGTCGACGCTTCCGAAGGTTTTGCACCGCATCGGTGGCCGTGCCCTCATCGAGCACGTGCTCGACACCGCAGCCGCGCTCACTCCCGAACGGATCATTGCGGTGGTGCGGCACGATCGCGATCGCGTCTCTGCGGCGATCCTGGAGCATGCACCCGACACCGTGATCGTCGATCAGGACGAGGTGCCAGGCACAGGCCGTGCGGTGGAGCTTGCACTCGCCGCCCTGCCAACAGACTTTGACGGCTCGGTTGTGGTGCTCTCTGGCGACGCACCGCTCGTCGATGGCCCCTCAATCGCCGGATTGCTTGATAGCCACTTTGCGCAGCAGCGCGATATGACCCTGCTCTCGGCGCTCCTCGACAACCCGACTGGGCTCGGCCGAATCTTGCGCGATGCCACCGGTGGTATGACGGGGATCGTTGAAGAGAAGGACGCAAGCGACGAGCAGCGTCTCATCACCGAGATCAACGGTGGTATCTACGTCTTCGCGTTCCGGGCACTGGCTCGCGCGCTCGCCGACATCGACACCAACAACGCGCAGGGCGAGAAGTACCTCACCGATGCAGCCTCGCGGATTCTTGCAAGTGGCGGCGGCGTCGAAGCCGTTGCAACGAGCGACCCGTGGGTCGTCGCCGGAGTGAACGATCGCGCCCAGCTCGCAGCCGCAGGCCGAGAACTCAACGCGCGCATCATTCGCGGGCATCAGCGCAACGGCGTTACGATCGTGGACCCGGCGACGACATGGATCGATGCAGACGTATCGATCGAATCCGATGTCGAGATTCTGCCTGGCACATTCCTGCACGGAGCAACGTCGGTCAGCACCGGCTCCGTGATCGGCCCGGATACGACGCTCACTGACTGCGAAGTGGGGCAGGACGTGCGGGTGCGGCGCTCCGAAGCGACGCTCGCGGTGTTCCAAGCCGGCTCCGAGATTGGGCCCTTCGCCTACATTCGCCCCGGCACGGAGCTCGGCGAGAGCGGCAAGATCGGCGCGTTCGTTGAAGCGAAGAACGCGCGCATCGGCAACGGATCGAAGGTGCCGCACCTCAGCTACATTGGCGACACCACAATTGGTGAAGGCTCGAACATTGGGGCGGGCACGATCGTCGCGAATTACGACGGCGTGAACAAGCACCAAACGGTCGTTGGAGACGCTGTACGTATCGGCTCTAAGAATGTCCTCATCGCTCCGGTTACCATTGAAGATGGAACGTACACCGCGGCGGGGACGATCGTACGTAAGAATGTGCCCGCTGGCGCGCTCGCGATGACCGTGGCCCCCCAGCGCAACCTGGAGGGCTGGGTCAGCGAGAACCGCCAGGGAACGACCTCCGCAGCAGCCGCGGAGCGGGCTGCAAAGCCCGCAACAGACTCACTCAACGACACACCTCACACGACGTAATTACCGAAGGGCAAGTGGGAAAGCACTGATGAGCAAAATCGAGATGACCGGGCAAAAAAAGCTCGTTCTCATTACCGGCCGGGCCTACCCAGAGCTCGCCGAACAGGTCGCCGCTGAACTTGGCGCCGAACTCGTTCCCACCGATGCCCGCACCTTCGCGAACGGTGAGCTCTACGCCCGGTTCGACGAGAGCGTGCGCGGTTCCGATGCGTTCGTAATCCAGTCACACACGAACCCAATCAACGAGTGGCTCATGGAGCAGCTCATTATGGTCGATGCGCTGAAGCGCGCCTCGGCGAAGCGGATCACGGTTGTCGCACCGTTCTACCCCTACTCGCGTCAGGACAAGAAGGGCCGCGGTCGTGAGCCCATCTCCGCGCGCCTGGTCGCCGACCTGTTCAAGACTGCCGGCGCGGATCGCATCATGTCGGTTGACCTCCACGCATCGCAGATTCAGGGGTTCTTTGACGGCCCCGTCGATCATCTGTTCGCCATGCCGGTGCTGCTCGAGCACTTCCAGAAGACGATCAACCGCGACGACCTCGTTGTCGTGTCACCTGACATGGGCCGCGTGCGCGTCGCCGACGTCTGGAGCGACAAGCTTGGCGCACCGCTGGCAATCATTCACAAGCGCCGTGACCCGCTCGTCCCGAATGAGGTGAGCGTCCACGAGATCGTCGGTGACGTGAAGGACCGCTGGTGTGTCGTCGTCGACGACATGATTGACACCGGTGGCACCATCGCGAAGGCAGCTGCGGCGCTCAAGGCAAATGGCGCCCGCGGCGTCACTATTGCGTGCACGCATGCGATCTTCTCCGGCGACGCGATTAAGCACCTGTCTCAGGACTTCATCGATCAGGTCGTCGTCACCGACACGCTCCCGGTCCCCGAGGAGAAGCGCTTTGAGAAGCTCACCGTGCTGCCGATCGCACCGTTGCTTGCGAAGGCGATCCACGAGGTCTTCGAAGACGGCTCCGTGACCTCACTGTTCGAGGGTGCAGCCTAGCCACGAACTTCGGCTGCCTGTGCAGCCTGCTCTGGGATCCACCGAAGATACGCCCGCACCCGCGGTCTGCGACACATCTTCGATGGGTCCCAGAGTCATGTGTAGGGCCTGTCTCCCGCAGGCCACATGATTGTC
>JAGNOB010000342.1 GCA_017990305.1 Leucobacter sp. | reverse complement strand
CTTGAGTCGAATGCGGATCTTCTGTCCCGCCATGACATCTCTACTTTCTACTTGCGTCGTACTCTCGGCTTGTGGCCGACAGCATTGGACGTCTTGCGTACCAGCGCCCTTGGCAGACGGACGCCTCGCGGCGTCTTGTGCTGGGTCTCTGTTCACCTATCAATTTCTGCACGCGAAAACGGCCGGACTTACGTCTGGCCGCCGAAGCGTGCAGGCTGTGTTCGCTGCCCGCGGCCCCATCTCCCCGAACGTGTCGGGTGACAGTGCACAACCTGGCAGTGATCCGCATGCACGGAGTACTGAACCTGTCTATTCTGACACAGGGTTTAGCTCGGTGCAACCCGGGCGTGTCGCCCGGCGTGGCCTGCCCCCGCTTGGCCGCTCCCCACGCCGCTCAGTCAATATCAGTCCAGCGAAATCACCGGCTTTATGCGGCCAAAAAGCCATGACCTCGCCGAGGACATGGCTTTTGAGCGGGATGGGTGGACGGGTAGGGGTGGGACCGGGGTGGGTGGCCGGGTAGGGGTGGGACCGGGATGGGTGGCCGGGTAGGGGTGGGCCGGGAGCTTGGGTTACACCCGGCGGTAGGCGAGGTCGCGGATATCCCGCCCCTTCGCAATGCCCTTGTTCTCGAAAGCCGTGAGCACGCGGCCTTCAAACCGCTCCGCCCATTCGCCGTCGAACGCGCGCTCGAAACCGGGAGCTTCATCCATGACGACACGCATGTGGTCGGCGTAGTTCTGCCAGTCGGTCCCCAGGCGCAGCAGGCCACCCGGCTGAAGCGCGCGGTGCGCGATCCGAGCGAAGTCCTCGCTGATCAGGCGGCGCTTGTGGTGCTTCGCCTTCTTCCATGGATCCGGGAAGAACACCCAGATCTCTGCGACCGAGCCCTCGGGTAGGTAGTGCTCGAGCAACTCTGGTGCGTTCACCTCTGCGAGGCGGAGGTTCGTCAGCCCAGCATCAGCTGCGCGGATCACCGTGCGCGCGAGCCCCGCACGGAACACCTCCACCGCAAGAAAGTTCTTCTCGGGGTGCGCCGTGGCTGCGGCAATGATCTGGTGGCCCTGCCCCGAGCCGACCTCGACGATGAGCTCAGCGTCGCGCCCAAAGATATCGGCGGGGTTTCCGTTCTGCCCGGGAGCAACGCTCGTCGCGGCCGGGCCGTGCTCGATCTCGATGAGGAAGGCATCGCGTGATTCCTCCCACGCCCGCACCTGCGAGTCGGTCATGCGGCCGCTGCGGCGCACAAACGACACTGGCTTGTCGCGGAAAGTGGATGGGTCAAAGGTCTTGCGAGGCTGTTCAGTCACCTGTCAACGGTAGCCGTGCGGTTGAAGGATCGCAATTGCATCCCCTTGCAGGGACTACAGCGGCAGTACGATGGTCAAAACATCCTTCTAGCGTGAAAGAGTGCCGAAGATGAAGCGGATCCTGTTAGTGAACGGCCCGAACCTCAACCTGCTCGGCACTCGCGAGCCAGAGATCTACGGCAGCGACACCCTCAAAGACGTTGAACGACTCGTGCTACGCGTAGCGAAAGAGTACGGCATCGAGGTGCGCGCGGTGCAGTCGAATCACGAGGGCGTGATTGTCGACGCGATCCACGAGGCACGTCACGACTGCTCTGCAATCATCATCAACCCGGCCGGGCTCACGCACACCTCGGTGGTGCTTCGTGATGCGCTCGCTGGTGTGGCTCTACCGTTCGCAGAGATCCACATCTCAAACGTGCTCGCGCGCGAGGAGTTCAGGCAGCACTCGTTTGTCTCGGCGCTCGCCGAGTTCGTCATCACCGGGGCCGGGATCCAGGGCTATGAGTTCGCCGTGCGCCGGATCGCGGCGCTGCTCGCGCGCTAGGACACGGCCGGGAGACCGGGGGCGCGGTCGGGAGAACTAGGGCGCTGCCGGGAGACCTAGGGCGCCGTCGGAAAGACGTCGAAGAGCGTCGGGTTGTGTGCGTGTACAAGCACCGCAAACACGACAGCGTCGAACAACAGGTGAACAGTCACGACGTATCCGAGTGAACGCGTTCGCAGGAAAATAAAGCCCTGAACCAGCGCGAAGGGGATCGTGAGAATCGGACCCCACGCGCGGTACCCGAGTTCCCAGAGGAACGCGACGAACACAATCGCTTGCAGCGCGTTCGCGGCCCAGACCGGGAAGTGGCGTAGCAGTACCGCGAAGACCGTACAGATGAAGAAGAGTTCATCCCAGATCCCGACCGCGCCAACCCCGACGAAGAGCCGCGCGATGAGCTCTGGACTGTCCACCTGCGGCCAATTCGCATAGACGCCCGAGGAAATGAAGTAGAACGGCAGCAGCAGCCAGCCGATCACAAGCACTCCAACGAGCCATCCCCAGTGGAGTGCTCCCCAGCGCCTGCGCGGCTGGCCTGCCTCGTGCTCCCCGCGCCACGGGAAGCCCGTAGCCCGGTCGCGGTAGACGAACCGAGACACGAGGTAGGGCACAAGTACCGCTCCGCCAAGCGCGAGCGTGAAGCGCAGCATTGCGAGGTTGTCGAGCTCGGCGGCAAGCGGGATCGTGCGGATAATCGCGAGCCCGAGTGCGATCAGTGACAGGTCGCGGGTCAGAGACGGCACCCGCTCGGGGCCCTGCGGCGTGCGCGAGGGCAGGATCGGGATCCCTGAGCGAGTATCCGCGAGCCACGCAACCGCGAGCCCTGCAAGCAGCAGCGCGAAGCCGACCCACGGGAGCTCCGCGACGAAGAATGCAGGCGCAGCGAGCACGGTGAGCAGTGCTCCGGCGAGCGGCAGCGCTGCGAGCTTCGGTGCTTGGCGTGCGATCACCCCTCCAGGGTATCGGCTGTTCGCGGGTGCGCACTCGGTCCGGTCCGCTTCGCGGCGCCAGTCCATGCGACTGTCGACCCGAGCCCAAAACTCAGGTAGTAGCCGCCGACCCACCAGACGCCGGCCACGAGCATCCCGGGGTCGAAGAAGGCGACGACGAGAAGCGCGACCCCGAGCACAGCGATCACGGGGGCGGCGCGGCGGCGCCCCAGGGCAAACCCGAGCGCGAGCGCGACAAGCGCGGCAGCGATTGCTACCCCAGCGGGCGTCCACCCCAGCGACCCCGAGAGCATGCCAGCAAAGAGCAGCAGCCCGGGCAGCGCAACCGTGACTGCGCCGAAGACCCGCCAGACTGGGTGCTCCGAGAGGTCGAAGCCCCTCGACACCAGCCACGGGACCAGCACAGCAGCCCACAGTTGCAATGCCAACGGAGCAAAGAACGCCCCGACACCGCCGAAGGCGAGCACGACGAACCCGGTAACAACGACAGCATTGGCG
>JAGNOB010000341.1 GCA_017990305.1 Leucobacter sp. | reverse complement strand
CTTTTCACGCACAACCACTCCCTGCACTCGATACGCCACGAGTCCACCTTTCTGCTGGAGATACCGAGGGCGGATCGCACCGCCATCGGCCTGTGGACAGGCTATCGGGTTTGCGCAGCGCGGGACGTGAGTGGCCGGCCTGGCGCGGCGGCCCTATGAGTCGATGTCGTCTTCGAATTCGAGATCTTCGCCAGCGAAGATCGATTCAAGCATCGTTGCGAGATAGTTCATGCTGTCAGGCTACGCCGCGCGATGCCCGCTGGCTAGAGCAAGAGGGAAACCGACGACAGCCGTTCAGCTGCCGGTAACCTCTCCCCTAGGCCTGCACCTCAGGGAAGTGTTCGTCTTCGCGATACCCAAAGAATTCCCGTTCGAACACGACCCTGGCGCGGCGGCTCACCGTGTGCCATCGCTCAACGAGTTCGGTGGTGCGACCACGCGGATGCCCGAGTACTCCGGCGATCCCTGCGAGGTCGCGCCAATCACGGGGAAGCGTGTCAGAGACCCGTCCATTCCACAGACGCATCGCAGAGCGGAGGGTACTGGCGAGCCTCCACGCCTCTTCAAGCACGTCCGCATCTTCAGTAGAGATCAACCCGATTCGCGCGGCAGCGCCGAGCGCGACGAGCGTGGAAACCGTTTGTAGCTCCGGGTGCCTCGCTCCGTGCGCGAGTTGCAGGAGTTGCACGAGCCACTCGACATCGCTAATACCGCCGGGGCCGAGCTTCAGATGCATCGCAGGATCTTGCCCCTGCGGCAGTCGCTCCCCCTCCACACGCGCCTTGATGCGGCGAACCTCTCGGAGCTGGTCCTCGCTGAACACAACGGGATACCTGATCGGGTCAGCCATGGCGAAGAACTCTTCGCTCAGACTGACGTCACCGGCTGCGTGTCGTGCACGAAGCAACGCCTGCGCTTCCCACGTCACCGACCAGCGTTCGTAGTAGCTACGATACGACTCGATGCTGCGCACGAGAGGGCCATTCTTCCCCTCGGGCCGCAGATCAAAGTCGAGATCGACGGGGAACCGCGGGTCGGAGACGAGCGACCGCAGCTCGGTAATCATCCTCCCAGCGGGAGACACGGGACCAATACCGGTTGCCCCGCCTCGTGCAACAGCAACGAGGTCGATGTCGGATGCAAAACCGAGCTCACCGCCGCCGAATCGCCCCATGCCGATAAGCGCGATCTCTGGGGGCGCGGATTCGCCAGCATAGTGCGCACGAATCGCCAGCAGGAGCGCATCGAGGAGCGCAGTGTGCGCCGTGTTGAGGCCACGAGCAACGTCTTCTTCATCCAGCACACCGACGACACGCCCCATGGCGAGTCGCAAGATTTCACGGCGATGCACCCCTCGGAGGCGCTCTGCGGCAGCGCTCAGGGAAGATCTCCGAGACCCGAGCGAGCGCATCTCGCTGAGCAGCGTTTCAGGCGCAGGAGGTTCAAGCAGCGAATCGCGCTCGAGCCAGGCCACGCCTTCGGGGTGGCTTTCAAGGAGCGAGGCGGCGAATTTCGAGTTAGCGAGCAGCGTGGTGAGGCGTTCGGCCGCGAGCGATCCATCACGAAGCAAGCGCAAGTACCACGACGAGTTCCGGTTGGCTTCGCTGACCTTGCGAAACGCAAGCAGCCCGAAGTCAGGGTCTGTCCCCTCGGCAAGCCATTGCAGCAGCACCGGCGTGAGATTGCGGAGGATCTTCGCGCTCCTCGATGGTCCACTTGTGAGCGCAGCGAGATGGCGCGACGCACCGTCAGGATCCATAAATCCGATGCTCGACAGACGCGCTTTTGCCTCGGCACTTCCGAGCACGAACTCTTCATCGGGAAGCGCGGCGACAGCGCTGAGCAGTGGAGCGTAGAAGATCTTGAGGTGGAGTTCTCGTACCTCGCGCCGAACTCGTTCCCAGAGCGAACGTAGCTCAGCGGCGTTACGTGCAAGCCCGGAGGCCCGAGCGAGCACCCGCAGACTCTCATCGTCGCGAGGAAGCAGTGCAGTTCGGCGAAGCTCGCGCAGCTGCAGGCGATGTTCGAGGACCCGAAGGGTGCGGTAGTGCTCGCTCAGCCGCTCACCGTCCTTCCGGGCAACGTAGCCGTCTTCGACGAGAGCACGCAGGGCCGGAAGTGTTCCGCGCAGCTGCAAATGTTCGTCGTGCTGACCATGAACGAGCTGCAGCAACTGCACGCTGAACTCGATGTCACGCAGGCCGCCAGGACCGAGCTTGATCTGGTACGGCAGTTCCTCAGGAGAAATATGCTCCGTGACACGCTCACGCATGCGCTGTACCGAGCCGACGAAGTCTTCGCGGTTTGATGACGCCCACACCAGCGGACGGGTCAGTGCGACGAATTCCTCGCCGAGGTCCAGGTCGCCGGCGCACGCGCGCGCCTTAATGAGAGCCTGGAACTCCCACGCCTTTGCCCAGCGTTCGTAGTAGTTCATCATGGAGCCTAGGGTCCGAACGAGCGGTCCCTGGCGGCCTTCGGGCCGGAGGTTCGCATCCACCTGCCACAGCGGCAGTTCGAGCGAGGGGTCGTGAATTGCCCGCATGACTTCGCGAGCTAGCGCGGACGCCGCCCGTTCGTCCCCCTCGGCGATAAACATCACGTCCACATCCGACACGACGTTGAGTTCTTCCGCCCCGCACTTGCCCATGGCAATGATCGAGAAGCGCAATTCTTCAAGCGTCGCCCCGTCGATCTGCGGTGTCGACGTGGGTTCCTGGAGGGTAGCTCGCCCCACAGCGATAGCTGCTTCAAGCGCGGCGTCCGCAATACAGGAGAGCGCTGCCGCGACGGCTTCGAAGGCTGGCCGAGCGTCGGGCATCTCCTCGTGCGAGCCGGCGCTCAGCAAGTCATACAGCATGATGCCGGTGAGCAGCTCTCGATACTTCACGCGCAGCGCGTTCCAGCCCGCCTCACCAGTGAGCGCGCTCCCCTGACGCGTAACCGCAGCGAGCATCTCCTCACGAGCTTCTTCACCGCTCGGCAACCGGCCGTCCCGACCGGTGAGCCCAGCAATGAGTTCAGGGTGTCGAAGCAGAAAATTGCCGAGTGCGGGAGAGGCGCCGACCACCAGGCACAGCCGCCGCCAAGCAAACGCGTCCAACCGGACCAGGCGGTCAGCATCTGTTTCAGCGAGCCTGACAAGCAACGCCAACGTCGAGTCCGGGTCTGCAGCAAACGCCAGGCCCTCAAGAAGTGCCCCGCGGTCAGTGTCATCGAGCAACGCGGACAGCTCTGCGATGCCTTCTCTGGCGTCGGCTAGCCCTTGGAATCCGGCCCGAGCGTACGCCCCGAGCTCTCCGCGCCGTCCG
>JAGNOB010000023.1:5013-10813 GCA_017990305.1 Leucobacter sp. | reverse complement strand
AAGCTTCGACGGTCTCGTCGGGGGTGTCGCCCGCGCTCTTGCCGTCGTCGTCATTTCCGCGATTCAATCTTGCAGCCAGCATCTCTCTGAGCTTACCTGTGTTTGCCGTGGACGGGCAGCGAAGCCGAAAGTCTTCAGCACGAAAGGAAACAGAGCCTGCGAAGGGCCGCGCGAACGGTCCTCCCGCAGGCTCTGCTGGAGTCACACCTGATGTCGTGTGATTAGCCGACCCAGCTCGTGAATCGCTTCTCGAGGGCACCAACGACCTGGTTGAGCAGAATGGCGATCAGCATGATGAAGAGCGAGATCGCCCACACCGCGCTGAAATTGTATTGCTTGCTGAACGAGGAGATCAGGCCACCGATGCCGACGAGCGCGATGAACATTTCGCCGTTGATCATGCCCTTGACCGAACGGCCGACGGAGAGCCGCAGGCCTGCCAGAATCATCGGGAATGCTGATGGCAGCACCACGCGGATGACAGTCTTCCAGCGAGACGCGCCATAGGAAGCCGCCATGTCGAGCAGAGGGGCATCAACGTTCCGAATGCCTGAGGCGGTGTTGATGATGATCACGAAGACGCCGTAGAGGAACACAACGGAGAATCGCGTGATGTCGGACAGCCCGAAAATGGCGAACAGAATGGGTGCGAAGATCAGCGACGGGGTGACGAACAGGGCGTTCACGTACACATCCAGCGCCGTAAACACGCTCGAGAACACCCCCATGAGCGTGCCAACGGTAAGCCCGACCACGATCGCGAGCGATAGGCCGATTGCGAGCATCGAGAAGCTCGACAGGAGATGCTGCGGGAGTTCGTTCGTCGCGAAGAGCCTGAACAGCTCCGCGAAGACGGCGCTGAGTGGTGGAAGCCACTGCAGCTTCAGCGTGTGCCCAAGGATTTCCCAGATGATTCCGAGCACAATGAGCGAGCCCCACTGCAACACGAGATACCTGGCTGCGCGCTGCCACCATGGACGCCTGGTGATCGCGGGGAGATCCCCGACGACAACGGAACGAGTATCGGGCGCGATAGTCACTTTGCCCCCAGCTGATACATGTCGCGCAGTCGGCTCCACAGGTATTCCTTGAGCTCGATGAACTCCTTGGTGCGCTCAACACCCTCCTGCAGGCGAGGGCGGGGAATGTTCACGTCAATGACTTCTTCGACCCGGCCCGGACGCGCTGACATAAGCACGACGCGGTCGCCGAGCAAGACGGCCTCCTCCATATCGTGAGTGACGAAGACGACAGTCTTTTTCGCCTTCTCCCAAATTCCGAGCAGCTCTTCCTGCATGTAGCGGCGGGTCTGTTGATCGAGCGCGCCGAAGGGCTCATCCATGAGGATGATCGGAGTTTCGACAGCGAGCGCGCGGGCAAGGCCGACGCGCTGCTGCATGCCGCCCGACAGCTCCTTTGGATACTTGTTCTCGAAGCCACTGAGGCCGACCATCTCGACGAACTCACGGGCGCGCTCACGCGCTTCAGCTTTGCGAGTCCCGCGCATTTCAAGGCCGAAGGCCACGTTATCGAGGATCGACGCCCAAGGCATGAGCGCGAAGTTTTGGAACACGACAGAGCAGTCGAGATTCGGGCCCGAAACGCGCTTGCCGTTGACGATGACCTCGCCATCGGTCGGGTTCTCGAGCCCGCCGATTGCGCGCATGAGCGTCGTCTTTCCGCAGCCCGACGGGCCGAGCAGCGTGATGAACTCGTTGTCGCCGATTTCAAGGTTGACGTTCGAAAGCGCGAGGGTCTCACCGCGTCCCTCGGTCACGTAGCGGTGCGAGAGATCCTTAACTGTGATCATGAGTTATTTCCATTTCATAAGACGTCGTTCGGCGGCCTGCATGAGCGTCGCCAGGAGAACCGCTTCGAGAACGACCGCGATGGTCGTGGCGTAGAGCAGATCCGATTGGAACGTGCCGCGGTAGTCGAGCATCGAAGCTCCGATACCGACGGGCAGCATGATGAGTTCGACGATGACCATGCCTGCGAAGGCTCGGCTCAGTCCGATCCGGAGACCCGAGATGATTGCTGGGAGTGCGCCCGGGATGAGGATACGACGCCAGATCTGGGCCTCGTTTGCGCCAAAGCTGCCGGCCATCTCGCTCAGAGTCTTGGGGACCGTGCGAACGCCTGCTCGAACGTTCGTGGTGATGTAGACCCAGGAGAACAGGACAATCACGAGCACCTTGGGAAGAAGCCCGAGCCCAAACGCAATGAGAATGATCGGAATGAGTGGGGAAATGGGCAGGGCGAGGCTGGCTGCTGTGATGGGCGACAGCGCCCGGTCGACGAGCGGCCAGCGCGCCATAGCGAGCCCGAGCGGCACTGCGATGACGACGGCGATCACGTAGCCCCAGAGCAGCGCAATGTTGCTGGTGAGCAGCGCGGGCCAGAGCTCGCCGCTGACGAACGCGATCTCGTAGAGCCCTGCCATCGTGTCGAGGAACGTTGGGATGAGCAGCGAGTCCGCTGCGCGGGCACCGAACTCCCAAAAGAGCGCAAACGCCAATATTGCGGCGACTCGCAGGAGAACGGTCTTTCCCATCGAGACCGGCCGACGCAGTCGGAGGATCTTGATCGGCCGATCCCGCTGCGCCGATTCCGTGAGGTGAGCAGTCAAGAAACCGCACCTTCTTTCGTGTATCGGTCAAGGTTGGGGCCGCCGTGTGAGCCGGCGGCCCCGCGCTTGAACTAGCTGTTATAGCGGTCGTCTGCGATATCGGAGACGGCGAGCTCGCCCTCGGGAATGCTGCCGCTCTCCTGGTAGAACTTGAGCGTCGCTGCGACCTCATCCATGTCGATCCCAACTGCGCTAGGGAAGATGCCAAGCTCAACGAGCTGCTCGTAGACATCGACGAGCTCAGCTGCATCCATGCCGAGTACCTCTGCGGCCCGGTCAGCGTAGGCGGCTGGATCCTCCTGCAGCGCCGTAAACTCAGCCTGCAGTGCCTCGAGGTAGGCCTCGACGAGCTCTGGCTTGTTCTCGATCGTGTCGGTAGTCGTAGTGATCGTGTGCGCCAGCAGGTTGCTCTGATCCTCGGAGAGGGAGGTGAGTACCTTGGCTTTGGTTTCGTTGCCCTTGATCGCGGGGATCCAGTCCTCGAGGCGCACAACGGTGCCAGCGATCTGACCCTCGATGAGTGCGGTCGCGCGGTTAGCAGAGCCCGAAATCACCATGAACTCTGGCGATGCATCCGGGCAGGTGTCTGCCAGCCAGCGCTTCAGGTGAGCCGTGCTTGTCGATCCCTCAGAGTGATATGCGACGGGCTTGCCATCAAGGTCACCGCACTCCGAGATGTCGGGCGACACCACGATCTGCAGGTCGTTGCGGACGTCATTCGTGACCATCTTGAGGTCAGCGCCCGCCAGGTTTGCTGACATGACTGTTGAGGGCCCCATCGCGGCGAAGTTCACATCCCCACGCAGAAGCGCCTGGGTCTGCACATCGGGGGAGTCGAATTCGATGAACTCGACCTCCCAGCCCTTTTCCTTGAGGCTTTCAAGCGCAAGCGCAGAGGGCGCGTCTCCGGGGCCGAGGCCGCCCGGGTAGCCCAGGACGACCGATCCGGGAGCTCCGTCCGAGCCCTCCGAGGCTGGGGCATCGCCGCTCGCGCAGCCGGTGAGAGCAAGCGCGAGGCCGGTCGCAAGGGCAGCGGTGCCCCAAGCCCACTTCGTGTGCTTCTTATCCATGATTCTCCTTTGATCTTTCTGGGTGTGTTGCTGCGTGAAATCAGTGTGCGGCCAGGCTCGGCCGGGCGTTCGCAGCCTCAAGTACCTCGATGGAATCGACGACGAACGACGAGAGTGCGTGCATCCTGTCTTCTCCGAGGTCCTCTGCGAGGCTGCGATAGACCTCGTCGATCTGCGGTTTGAGGTCGGCGATGAAGGTTTCGCCATAGGGGGTGAGGGTGAGCTCGATCTGTCGCTGGTCCGCGGCGACGACCGCGCGTTGGACGATTCCCCGGCTCTCGAGGGTCCCGAGCATCCGCGACAAGCTGGGCTTCGCGACGATCGATAGGTCCGATAGCTCCGAGAAGTCAACCGTGCCGAGGTCGTTGATGACGCGGATAACGCGCCATTGTGCGTCGGTGATGTTCACCTGAACGAAGACGGCCCTGAACCGGACCATGAGCAGTTCGCGCATATGCAACAGCTGGATGGGCAGCGTGTTTTTGATGTCGTGCACGTAACTCCTCATTGAGATAAAACCGCAGTTCGTTCACTCGTGAACGTGAACTTGTTAACAAGGTAGCTGGCGTGCCCCAGAAAGGCAAAATTGAAAGGTCACGATTTGGGTTTCGGCTGCCGGCCAGCGGTTTTATCGGGCGGAACGCGGTGGAATCTCGACCTGTGTACGCCCGGTAGGTGGAATGGTTAGGATCAAAGGGTGAAGAGCAGTGCACAGGACGAAGCGTCCTCGGAACTCAAAGCCAGGTTCGCCGAGGAGGCGTTGCCGCTCCTTGACCAACTGTTTGGTGCGGCGATGAAGATGACGCGCAACCCGCAAGACGCCCAAGACCTTGTCCAAGAGACGTACCTCAAAGCGTTTCAGGCGTTCGCGTCCTTCGAGCAGGGCACGAACCTCAAGGCGTGGCTGTATCGCATCATGACGAACAGCTACATCAACACGTACCGGAAGAAGCAGCGGCAGCCCTATCTTGGTGCGGTCGAGGAACTTGAGGATTGGCAGCTCGGCGGCGCCGAGTCGACGACGGCCATGTCCTCGCAGTCTGCCGAGGCCGAGGCAATTGACCGCACACCCGACTCGGTGGTGACTGACGCCCTCAACGAACTCGCCGAGGATTTCCGGATGGCGGTCTACCTCGCCGACGTTGAGGGGTTCAGCTACCAGGAGATTGCCGATATCCAAGAGGTCCCAATTGGCACCGTGATGAGCCGGCTACACCGTGGTCGCGCGAGGCTCAGGCAGGCGCTCGGGGAATACGCGCGCGAGCAGGGCGTTGGACTCGATAGAGCCGAACCGGCGAAGACCACACCAACGAAGAAAGGAGCCGCGCGATGAGCGACTGCGGATGTGACAAAGCGAAAGCCAACATTTATGAGTTGCTGCGCGGTGAGCTGTGCGCAGAGGAATCTGCCCCAATTCGGGAGCACCTTGCGCACTGCGCCGACTGCCAGAACGAAGAGAGCGTATGCGCTCGCCTAACCACCGCCGTGCGCCGCGCCTGCGAGGAAGAGCGTGAGGGGGCGGCTCCAGCCGACCTGCGCGACGCCATTCTCCGCGGCCTGACCGTCGGCGAACTGCGGGCATAAGGCCCGAGCGCTTCGCTTCAACAGGTGTACGGCCCCGAGGGCGCTTGAGCGCTCGGGGTCGTTAGGCCTCTTCTCGCCAGCCTGTGCAGACGTCAACCCAGCCGAGCGCTCCGCTGAGGTCTTCGAGTTGCTCCAACGTGAGCTCGACGGCGGAGTTTGCGCTGCCCGCCGCAGGAAACACTGTCTTGAAGCGTGCGAGCGACGCATCGAGATAGATGCGAGCCTCATCGGGGTTCGCGAACGGGCAAACTCCGCCGACAGGGTGCCCGGTGAGCGGCTCGACCTCATCCGCCTTCAGCATGCGTGGCTTGCCGCGGAACTCCCGTTTGAACATGCCACCGTTCACTTTCGCGTCGCCCGCGGCGACCACGAGAATTGCACCCGGTACGTCGGTAGTGCTTGCAAACGCGAGCGTTTTCGCGATGCGCTCCGGGTCGGTGCCGGCCTGGGTCGCGGCAAGCTCAACGGTCGCACTTGACTCTGAGAATTCGAGGATCGCTCCGGTGAATCCCTGTTC
>JAGNOB010000023.1:0-4913 GCA_017990305.1 Leucobacter sp. | reverse complement strand
AGAACGGCTGTGCTTGGCGGATCGCATTGCGTGCGGTGTTCAGCCGCGCCAGGTGGTGTCTGGCAGTGTTAGCCGGGACGCGACGAGCTGTTGCGTGTAGGGCTGGCTGGGCTCCGTAAGGAGCTCAGCTGTTGGCCCGTCTTCGACGATCCGGCCGCCCTGCATCACGATTGTACGCTCGGCGAGTTGGGGCACGATGCCGAGGTCATGCGTGATTGTGACGAGAGTCAGACCAAATTCGCGCCGCAGCTCCGCCAGCAGCGCGAGCACGCGTGCGCGAACGAGGACATCGAGCGCGCTGACGGGTTCGTCGCCAACGAGCAGTTCCGGGCCGTGCACGATCGCTCTGGCAACCGCGATCCGCTGCCGCTGCCCACCGGAGAACGCATCCGGGTAGCGTGACGCGGCGTCAGCAGGCAAGCCGACGCGTTCGAGCACCGCGCGCACCATCTCCGCGTGGTTTCCCGGGATGTTCCCGCCCTCGAGCGGCTCCGCGACGGATTGACCGATCGTACGGCGCGGATTGAACGACGAGTACGGGTCTTGGAAGACGAGACCCGTGCGGCGGCGCAGCCAACCGAGGTCGCGCGAGTGCGCGTGCACCTCGCGCCCGTCAAAGCGGACAGTGCCCGAGGTTGGCGTGCTGAGCCCGAGTAGCTGCCGGATGAGTGTCGTCTTCCCTGACCCAGACTCGCCGACAATCGCGACGCTCTCGCCGGGGGCGATTGAGAGGGAGGCGCCGTCGAGAGCGTGCACGGTCTGTGCACGCTCGAAGAGCTTGCGCGGTGGCGTGCGGAACTCCTTCGAGACATCGACGAGTTCAACGAGGGGCCTGTCGCCGCGATCCTCGCTGTGCAGCGCCTCGGGGATGCTCATCTGCCCGGTCCAGGGCGTTTGTCCGGTCCACTTTGGCGGTGTCGGGGGTATCTCGTTCATGAGTGGTCGCCTCCTGCCGCCGCGATGAGTGCCTGGGTGACGCGATGTTGGGGGCGTTCGAGGATCTCGCGCACGGCGCCCTGCTCGACGATCCTGCCGTCCTCGAACACGACCACGCGCTCAGCGACCTGGTTCACCACGGCGATGTCGTGGGTGATGCACACCAGCGAGCATGATGCGCTGTCCGTGATTTGGGTGAAGAGCTCGAGAATGCCGCGCTGCACGGTGACGTCGAGCGCAGTCGTAGGTTCGTCGGCGAGGAGCAGCCCGGGGTTCGCTGAAATCGCCGCGGCGATTGCGGCTCGCTGGCGCTGCCCGCCGGAGACCTCGTGCGGGTAGGCGCGCACGATTCGTTCTGGATCCTTCAGCCCGACCTGGCTCGCGAGTCGCAGCGCCGCATCGCGTCGTTCTTCTCGGCCGAGGCGGTAGTGGATCGCGAGCGCTTCGGTCATCTGCGTACCCAACCTGCGGAACGGGCTGAGCGCCGTCTTCGGCTCCTGAAACACCATGCCGATGCGGTCACCGCGGATCACTGCGAGTTCGCGCTCTGAGAGCCCGAGGAGCTCCCTGCCGTTCGCGCGCACCGAGCCGCGCACCTCCGCGCCGCGGGGGAGGAGCCCTGCGATCGCGAGCGCAGTGATCGTCTTGCCTGAGCCCGAGCCGCCAATGATGCCGAGTCGCTCGCCGGCGGCGAGGCTGAAGGAGACGCCGTGGAGGATCTCGGTGCCGCCGATCGAGACGAAGAGGTCTTCGACCTCGAGCGATGTCGCGCCGGTCTCGCCCATGTAAGATTCCTCGTTCATCGCGGTACCTCCACGGCCTCGTCGCCCGGGTCGCGCGTGTCGAGCGCGTCGCGGAGTTGGTCACCGAACAGGAAGAACGCGAGCACGGTGACGGTGATCGCGAGGCCGGGCCACACCACGGTTTCTGGGTAGATCGAAACGAAGCGCTGTGTGGATGCGAGCATGCCGCCCCACGACGGGACGTCCTTCGGCGCGCCGAACCCGAGGAAGCTCAGGCTTGCCTCGGCGAGGACCGCTGTGCCCATCGTCCAGGTGACCTGCACGATGTAGACGGGAAGGACGCTTGGAATGAGGTGGCGGAAGAGGATGCGTGTGCGTGAGAGCCCGGCGACCTGGGCAGCGACGACGAAGTCGGCGCCTGACACCTGACGGAACTCGGCGCGCAGCACCCTGCCCATCGACACCCCGAATGCGACCCCAAGGGCGGCGACGACGATGGGGATGCCGCTGCCGAATACGGCGGTGAGCATGATCGCGAGCAGCGTCGTCGGGAAGGCAACGAGCACGTCGATGCCGACGGCGACCACTTCGCGTACGGGGCGCTTGCCGAGCCCGCCAAGCAGCGCGAGTACGAAACCGATGAGACTTGCGAGCGCCCCCGTCGCGAGCGCCACACCGAACGACACACGGCTACCAGCGATCAAGCGTGACGCGATGTCGCGACCGCTGCCGTCGGTGCCGAGCCAGTGCGCTGACGAGGGCGGAAGCCAGACGTTGCCGCTCGCATAGTTCGGGTTTTGCGGCAACCAAACGAAGGAGAGCACGGAGACGATAGCGACGAGGAGGAGCACGCCAACCGCAAACGCGCCAACGGGCTTTCGGAGAACTCTGCGCAGCGTGTTCATTCTTCGCCCTCCGCCCGGAGTCGGGGGTCAATGAGTCGGTGCGCGACGTCGACCAGCGCGCCCATGATGAGGATCACGCTGGTGAGCACCAGGAGCGTCGATTGCACCTTTGGGAGGTCGCGCTCACCGACGTCCGAGACGAGCATACTGCCGAGGCCCGGCAGGCTGAAAAGCTGCTCGACGACGACGGCGCCAACGAGGAGCGCAGCGGCCTGCAGGCCAAGCATGGAGATGATGGAGAGCCCGACGCCGGGGAGGCCCTGCGTGAGGAGCGCGCGCAGCCGGGAGTTGCCCTGCGACATCGCGGTGCGTACGTGATCGGCCTCGAGGGCGCGCAGCGTTGCGCTGCGAACCAGGCGGAAGAGGATCGCCCCCTCGATGAGCCCGATGGTGAGCGCCGGTAGCACGAGCGACCTGACCGCTTGAAACGGGGCTTCCCAGCCGTCGCGCGGAAAGCCCTGGGAAGGCAGCCAGCCGAGCCACGACGAGAGTAGCAGTGTGCCAAGGAGCCCGGCCCACACGACGGGGATCGCGGAGGCGAGCACGCTGGAAGCGGAGACGAGCTGGCCGATGGGTGAGTCGTTGCGGTAGGCGGCGAAGACGCCCAGTGGGATCGCGACGAGCAACACGACCGTGAGCGACATGACTGTGAGCGGGATCGTTACTTCCGCTTTCTCGGCAAGCTCGGAGGCGATATCGCTGCCAGTGACCACTGAGGTGCCGAGGTCGAAGCGGAGCACCCCGAAGATCCACTCGAAGTACTGCGTGAAGATCGGTCGGTTCAGCCCGAGCTCCTCGCGCAGACTCTCGATCTGGGCGGGAGATGCCTGAGTGCCGCCAATGACCTGGGCGACGTCGCCCGGGAGGATGCGGAGCGTGGCGAAGATGAGCACGCTCGCGACCAGCCAGGCAAGGGCCAGGAGGCCTGCGCGGCCGATGATGAATCGTGTCACGCTTTGAGACTACTCACTCTGCGGCCTCCTAGGCGGGTGGTCTGGGTACGTGTTCGGGCCCGAAACCTCGCGCTTGGGCTGAGATCTCGGGCCCGAACAGGGCTGGGGTTGGCGGCGACTACTCTACGGTGATGCCCGCGAGGTTCACCCGCGAGTTCGTGTTCACCTGCGGGAAGCCCTGCACCGAGGTGCTCACCACGTTGGTCGGCGTGTAGTTGAAGAGCCACTTCGCCGGAGCGTCTGCCGCGACAAGGCGCGCGGCCTCTTCGAGGAGAGCCGACTCGTCAGCGGCGTTGACGCTCGAGGTCGCTGCAGCGTAGAGGCGCTGCACCTCGGGGTTGTCGTAGCCGAAGTAGTAGCCGGGGTTGGCGTAGTTCGCGAAGTCGCGCGCTTCGGCGTGATCGACGTAGCTGAGATCGAAGTCGTGGTTCGAGTAGACGTCGTTGAGCCAGGTCGGGAACTCGACGGGCTTTACCTTCGCGGACACTCCGATGTCGGCGAGCTGGCTCGTGACTAGGTCGAGTGACGCGGTGTCGTAGAAGTTTGGCGCGGTGATGGTGAGGCTCAGGTTCTGCTGGCCCGCTTCCGCGAGGAGCGCGCGTGCCGCCTCAGGGTCATAGCCGTTGACCTCGGTGAGGTCAACGAATCCCGGTTCGCCATCGGTGATCGGACTTCCGAGCGGCTTCGCGTCACCGTTCTGCGTGCCGACGAGCGTCTCGCCGTCGATCGCCATGCTGAGCGCCTGCCGCACGCGCGGGTCGTCGAACGGAGCGCGGGCGCCGTTGTAGGCGAGCGTGAAGACGTCGGCGCTGTCGGCGCGGGTCATCTCGAAGTTTGCGTTGCCCTCGAACTCTGCGCGCAGCGGCGGAAGGAGTGCCGTGTGCGCATCAATGTCGCCGTCCTTCAGCGCGTTTACCGCGGCGCGGCCCTCGGGGAAGAACCGGAACACTGCGCGGTCGAGCGATGCGGGCTCGCCCCAGTAATCGGCGTTCTTGTCGAGCGTGATGCTGTCGCCCTGCTTCCACCGTGTGAACTCAAAGGGGCCGGTGCCGTTCGCGGAGTTCTGCAGGCCATCGGTCGAGCCGCCCTCGAGGATGACTCCGGCCGAACCCGCGAGCTCCCACAGCAGCAGCGTGTTGGGCTGGTCGAGTGTGAGCTTCACCTGCGTGTCGCTGAGCTTCTCGACGCCGACGGCGAAGCCGATGGTATCGACGGTGAGCGCAGGCTCGAGCGAAGCGACCACGTCATCGGCCGTGAGCTTGGCGCCGGAGTGGAACGTCACGTTTGGCTGCAGCGTGAACGTGTATTCGAGCCCGTCGGCGCTCACCTCAGGCATCTCGGTAGCGAGCACGGGAACGATATCGGCGATGCTGCCG
>JAGNOB010000340.1 GCA_017990305.1 Leucobacter sp. | reverse complement strand
GGCACACGCGGACGTGGCCGCCCTCGTTGAAGGGGCGTTGGAACTTGGAGCCTCGAACGCTTGTGTGTCAACTCGGCCGGCGGGCAGTGGGTACTTTATGAATCCTGCCCTGCTCACCGGTGTACCTGAGCACGCAACCATTTCGTCCGCCGAGATCTTCGCACCCATCGCGGTCGTTGGCACGTTCCGCACCAGCGCCGAGGCCGTCGCGCGAGCGAACGACACCCCGTTCGGACTCGCGGGCTACGTGTTCTCGCAGGATATAGACCAGGCCTTCGGGGTGGCTCACGCCCTCAACCTCGGGGTCCTCGGAATCAACAAGGGGCTCGTAGCCGACGCTTCAAGTCCGTTCGGTGGGCTCGGCTATTCAGGCTATGGCAAGGAGGGCGGGGCCGAAGGCATGCAGGACTTCCAGACGGTCAAGCAATTCAACCTTGACATGCCAGCCACCGCATTTCATGGCTGACCCACTCGTGAATGAGGAAAGGGTGGACGCATGTCGGTAACTGAACCTCGGGGATTCCGTGCGGGAGGAATCGCCGCTGGAATCAAATCGTCCGGAAAGCCGGATCTGGCGCTTGTGCTCAACGAAGGTCCAGCTCGGGCCTGCGCGGTTGTGTTTACGCAGAACCGCGCTCAGGCGCATCCTGTGCGCTGGAGTCGGGCGGTCATGGAAAGCCTGCGCACGCCTCGCGCTGTGTTGCTGAACTCTGGGGGAGCGAATTGCTTCACCGGGGGCTATGGCTACGAGACCGTCGAGCTGGCCGCGGCTGCTGTTTCGGAGGAGTTGCCGGGGCTCGCAGCTGAAGAAGTTCTTGTGTGCTCAACAGGGCTGATTGGTGTTGGTGGGGCAGCATTCAGAGACAGCTTGCTCACCGGTATTCCCGAGCTATGTGCGAGACTCTCGCCAGCGGGTTCGATGCACGCAGCAGAGGCGATTCTCACCACCGACTCAGTGGCGAAGACCTCCTCATATGCTGGTGAGGGGTGGAGCATTGGCGCTATGGGAAAGGGAGCGGGAATGCTTGCCCCCGGACTTGCGACGATGCTGGTGGTCATCACGACGGACGCACTCATCACGTCGGACGAGCTCGACAGGGCACTTCGCGCAGCAGTCGCGACCACCTTCAATAGATTGGACTCTGACGGGTGTATGTCGACCAACGACCAGGTCACGCTCATGGCCTCCGGGGCGTCGGGCGTGCGGCCGAACGCGGCAGACTTCGCCGAAGCTCTCGTCGCGGTATGTGAGGCAATGGCCCGTCAACTGCATGAGGACGCGGAGGGGGCATCTCACAGCATCGATATCGTCGTCGAAGGCGCGCGTACCGAATCCGAGGCTGAGGAGGTCGGAAGAGCTGTCGCAAGGAACAACCTCTTTAAAGCGGCGATTGCTGGCCAGGACCCCAACTGGGGCCGGGTTCTCGCGGCGATTGGTGTCACGAAGGCCGAGTTCGATCCGTACCTCGTGGATGTGAGTTTTAACGGGGTGCGACTGTGCAGCGCTGGCGCCCCGGATCGGGCCCGGTCAGAGTGTGACCTTTCTCCCAGGGGCACGGTCGTGCTCATCGAGCTGCACGCAGGTGACGCGTCGGCCCGAATTCGAACGAACGATCTGACGGTAGATTATGTCGTCGGAAATAGCTCATACGCGACCTGACCGTCTGAGGTGCGCGGCGTTTTCGTGCGTCGGTGGCAAGGCCGCGGCGGGTCAGATGCGGAACGTGCGATTGCGCCAGCGTGCAGCCCAAGACTGCGTGACTTCGGAGCGTGCGAACGTGCCGGTGGTGTCCTGGGCACGGGTCCTCCTCGTCCGAGTCATGACCGCAGCGATTATCGCTTGGGCCCGCAGGATCGCTCATTCTATGCGATTATGCGACAAATTATGACTACGGATTGCATATATAGTTCAAAGGATTTCCGTGACCCCGCTTCCCGGGGGATAATAGAGGTGTACGACCAAACATGCGAGGAGGCGTCATGGCGGCAATGAAACCCAGGACCGGAGACGGGCCCATGGAAGCGGTTCGCGAGAGCCGCGTTATCGTGGTGCGTGTTCCCCTGGAAGGCGGTGGCCGTCTGGTGGTGTCAGTCAATGACGAAGAGGCTGCCGAGCTTCGCGATGTGCTCGCGGGGGTGCTCGGCGACTAGCCGTACCATCAGCGAGAAAAATAATGAGGGCCCCTCGGGGCCCTCATTATTTTATTGCGCGTCGTGCGCTGGAAGCCGTTAACCGTCGAGGCGAACGACAGTGAGCAGGCCATCGCCGGTCGGCGCGAGGGCGGGCGCGATGGCAGCAGAGTCTGCGACGACGGCGAGCAGGTCGCGGAGGGCCTGCGTTGCTTCGTCGCGTGCTGCCGGATCAGGCACGCGGCCGTGGGCAAGAGCGCTTGGCACGACGATAGCGCCGCCGGGCCGGACGATACCGAGCGCGTGCTCGAAGTACTCAAGGAGCTGCGACTGCTCAGCGTCGAGCAATACGATGTCGTAGGCAGCGAGGTTGAGACGCGGCATGACGTGTCGGGCGTCGCCCTCGACAAGGCGTGCACGTGAGGCTGGGATCCCTGCCTCCGAGAAAAGATTGCGGGCTTCGCGCAGGTGCTCAGGCTCGATCTCGATGGAGGTGAGGATCGCCTCGGGACGGTGCCGCAGCAGCGAAAGCCCGCTGACCCCGACGCCCGTGCCGATCTCGCAGATCGCGCGTGCGCCAGAGAGCACCGCGAGCGCGGAAAGCTCGGCTGAAACAGCGCGTGACACCGGCTCAATGCCGAGTTCGAGCGATACGCGGCGAGCACGAACGAGCGCGTCTGTCTCGCTCGGGTACTGCTCTGTGTACTGCCAGTTGCGTTCGAGCTTGCTCACGTGTCCTCTGTCCTCCGTCGTTCTGCCGCCTTTAGGATAGGGTGCTCGCGCTGATTTCGCCGATTGGCTCGCCGTGACCGCACGGCTTGCGGCTGTGAGCTGCCCCGGAGGTCGCGCTGGAGAGCGCTGCAAGTCGAGATTGTGGTCAGCTTCTCGGTACGATGATGGAATGGGCGGCCTGTCATTCGAGAAGATCCTAATCATTTTGGTGATAGCGATGTTTGTGCTCGGCCCCACCCGGTTGCCCATGTACGCGAAGAAGTTCAGCGACTTTGTGCGGTCGGTGAAGCGCGCCGCTGACGGCGCGAAGGATCGGCTCAAGGACGAGATGGGGCCCGAGTTCGACGACGTCGATTGGAAGCAGCTCGACCCGCGACAATACGACCCGCGCCGCATCATCCGAGATGCGCTCGTCGAGGACGAGCGCGAGGCCCGGCAGAGCGAACGCAGTCAACGAC
>JAGNOB010000339.1 GCA_017990305.1 Leucobacter sp. | reverse complement strand
GCGGCTTTGGCCGCCCCAGTGCCTCCTTAGCTCATCTGGTAGAGCAGCAGCCTTGTAAACTGCAGGTGATCGGTTCGAGTCCGATAGGGGGCTCCAGTGAGGGACACGCTGTGTTCTTCGGTTGAACGTGGCGCGGCATAGCCTCGCACAAGACCAAGAAGGCCCCGCGCATGCGCGGGGCCTTCTTCGCTTGCTTGGTGCGACGGCGAGACGCACAGCAGCTATAGTGGGCCTAATGGCGCACCCCAAAGTACAGCTCGCGGCAGCCCTTATTGGGTCTGGCCTTGCGGGCGTTCTCGTAGCACTGCAGTCCCGAGTCACGGGAGGGCTTTCGCAAGAAATCGGGAACGGATTCGTTGCCGCAGCCATCGCTTTCAGCGGTGGGCTTCTCGTAATGTGCCTTACCCTGCTGGTCTCGCGCCGCGGGCGACGCGGCCTCACTCTGATGCGCAACCAGGTCGCCGCGGGCAAGCTCCCCGTTTGGGCGATGTTCGGAGGGGTAGGCGGAGCGCTTTTTGTTCTCAACCAGGGGCTAATCGCGCCCATCACCGGTGTAGCACTATTCACCGTCGGCATCGTCGCTGGGCAGGTGTCTGGCGGGCTCATACTCGATCGCCTAGGCCTCGGCCCGAGCGGTCGTATCTATGCATCACCCACGCGACTGTTGGGGGCCGGCCTCGCGATTGTCGCGGTCGGGGTGACGGTTGCAGCCAGCTTCGATGGCGGGCTCGTGCTGCTCGTGCTCGTACCGGTGTTTGTCGGAGTCGGGGTGGCAGCCCAGTCGATGGTTAATGGCTTGGTGCGCGCCGCAGCCGAGAGCGCTGTGACGGCGACGTTCATGAATTTCCTGGTCGGAGCTGTGCTGCTCGTTGCTGCCGCCGCGGTCTCGGTGCTTGTGAGCGGATGGCCAACGGAATGGCCGACCCAGTTCTGGCTCTACGGCGGTGGCGTCATCGGGGTGATCTTCATCGCAGTCGCATCGGTGCTTGTGCGCCGCGCGGGTGTGCTGCTGCTGAGCATGTCGAACGTCGCGGGTCAGCTCGTTGCCGCCGTTGCATTCGAGATCGGGTTTCCGCTTGCTGGGGGACTTACGCCGGCCCTTGTCGCCGGGACAAGCATCGCCCTCGTCGCTGTAGTGACGGCAGCCTTCCCCAGTAAGCCGCTGAAGCGGGGCTAGTCTCGGTTACTCGCCGGCGCCATCGAAGCCGAGCGCGAGGGAGTTCATGCAGAACCGATTGCCGGTTGGGGTGCCGAAACCGTCGGGAAACACGTGCCCGAGGTGTGACCCGCAATTCGCGCAACGAACCTCGGTGCGCACCTGTCCGAGCGTGGTGTCCTCCACGAGCTCGACGGCGTCGGGGTCGATGCTGTCGTAGAAGCTGGGCCAGCCGCAGTGTGACTCGAACTTGGTGCCGCTCCGAAACAGTTCTGCACCGCAGCCGCGACACGAGTAGAACCCGTCGCCCCACTGGCCCAACAGTTCGCCAGTGCCCGCGCGTTCGGTTGCCGCTTCGCGCAGGATCGCGTACTCATCGGGGGTGAGGCGCTCACGCCATTCGCTCTCGCTGAGCTGGAACGGGTAGTTGCCTTCGCCGATTGCAGACATGGTGACCTCCGTAGAAAAACGCGTATGTCAAGCATACGCAAGCGGCCTGGACGGCAGTGATTTCCTCGAAGCTGACTCACAGGTCAGACCTGCGGCTTGCATCGTCAGACGATATTCGTCAGACTATTGAATTGACTCTGTACTGAGGTAAGCCTTAGTCCGGTCCGATGTGAAACCCAGCTGTGTCAACCAGGCGCCAAACAAGGCACAAATACTAATGAGGAGAAACTCGTAGTGAGTACCCTTGCCAAGAAGTCCGGCCCCATTGGGGCGCGGGCGCTGGCCATCATCACGTCTCTACTTGTCGCACTGAGTGGACTACTGGTGGTACCCGCAGCTCACGCAGCGGACGCCCCCTCGATCACTGTGACCCCGGCGGAGAATCTTGACCCGTCGGTGGAGAACGTGCTTACGGTCACTGGAACCGGATTCGTTGGCGACGGGGCCGCGTTTGGTGCGTACGTGCTTGTCGGGCCAGAGAGCGTCTGGCAGGGCGGCGGGCCACTCGTGAGCGATGGGTGGCTGGATCAGGCGTACGTCCCCGCGGCCGCGATTGCGTCCGGCAACTTCACGACGACCGTCAAGATCCCGGCGAACACCCTGGATCCCGCGGTGACCTACCACGTGGCAACGTCTGCTGCCCACCAGCTCTCTGGCAGAGACCGGACGATGGACAGCTTCTTCCCGGTGACAGTAGCTCAGCCTGTGGTGGCGCCGACCGCGACAACCACCACGCTGCAGGCCTCCGCGGCCGCTGTCGAAACTGGCGCCGCTGTCACTCTGAGCGCTGGCGTCGCTCCGAGCGATGCTGCCGGAACCGTCACTTTCTCTGACAACGGTACCCAGATCGGCAAGCCGCAGGCCGTAGTCGCCGGCGCAGCCTCGCTCGAAGCAGCGGGCCTCACAGCGGGCGACCATAGCTTCACTGCAGCATTTGCTCCGGCAGACCCGGCTGCATTCGTTGGGTCTGTCTCGGCAGCAGCAGTTGTTGCTGTGACCGACAAACAGCCGACTCTTCCCGAATCGCCGAAGGCGAAGGTCGCAGCCTCCGTATCGGCAGCGTCGAAGACAGGGCTGACAGTGGCCGTCGCTGCGGAAGAGATCGTGATGCGGGCCGCCGATGCCACTCCGAGCGGAAGGCCTGACGCTGGGGCTTACATCGGGATCATCGACAAGAAGCTCATCGAGAATTACAAGACCGATTCTTCCGCTGGTGTCTTTGAAGACTTTATCCCGGTTGCGGCAATCCGCGATGGCAAGGTGACGCGTGCTATTGAGATTCCGGCGGCCGACCTCAAGCGTGGCACAGAGTATGTCGCTGTTATGTGGCGTGCGCACGGATACCTCAACGACGACCGCTTCCTCGGGCAGGCCGACATTGCGATCACGCCGGCCCAGTGGGACGCTGTGTTCGGCGCGCCCAAGGCGACTGTTTCGGCGTCGGTAGCCGACGCCTCGGCTGATGGCCTGCGGGTGTCTGCGACGATCGAGAACATTGTGCTGCGTGCCGCGGCGGACGTTCCCGACACGGGCAAGGATGATCAGGGCGTGTACGTCGGGATCATCGAGAAGGACCGCGTGAAGGAGTATGGTTCGCGCTCGGATGCGGGTGCGAAGGAAGACTTCGCGTACAAGATGTTTATCAAGGACGGGAAGGTGACGCGGAGCCTTGACGTGCCCGCGGCGAAGCTCGACCGTTCCAAGGAGTACGTTGCGGT
>JAGNOB010000337.1 GCA_017990305.1 Leucobacter sp. | reverse complement strand
GAGGCCCTCGCCGCGCCCCTCGTTCACCACCCCGGCGAAGCCATCGAATACGGAATCAACACCGACTGGCTTGGCCGAGTCATGGAGCAGGCGGCGGGCCAGCCGCTTGACGAGATCGTGCGCGACCGCATCACCGGACCGCTCGGAATGAAGCACACCGGCTTCGAGATGACCGACGCAAACCGTGCTGACGCGGCGACGATCCACGTCCGTGGTGAGGACGGCGCCTGGGTCAACGTTGGCGACATCGTCGGCCCGGACCCGGAATGGATTGCTGGCGGGCACGGCATGTTCTCAACGCCGAGCGACTACACCCGATTCGAGCGGGCGCTGCTCCGCGGCGGCGAGCTTGACGGTGTGCGAATCCTCGCAGAAGCGACCGTGAACGAAGCGTTCCAGCCGCAGGCCGGAGCCCTCGAATTTCCCGCGGAGCTGCCGACCGCTGATCCGTCAGCCAGTGACACGCTGCGCGTCGGGCCGCACAACACGTGGGGTTTCGGGCTGCTCATCAACACGCAGGACTCGCCCGTTGGGCGCCGAGCCGGATCAGGGGCGTGGGCGGGACTGTGCAACACGCACTTCTTCATCGACCGGGCATCGGGGATCTGCGCCTCGATCTATTCGAACACCCTGCCGTTCGTCGAAAGTGAGGGCGCCTGGGCGATGTTCCAGGATTTCGAGCGAGCGATCTACGGCGTCCGGTAACTCCCCACACAGCACAGCCCCGGTGGTGAACGATGTACGTTCGCCACCGGGGCTGTGTCATGCAGTGACCGGAGCGGGCTAGACGCTGAAACGTACCTCGGCACCGAGCTGCTGCCCACCGGGCACCTCATCGCCGCGGAGCGCGAGCACGCGGCCGCCACTTGCCAACACCTTCGAAGCAAGCTGGTCGACGAGACTGTAGCCCGCAGTGCTCTCAGCAACCAGGCCACCGGTCTGGTCGTCGAGCGTGCCCTCGGGGTGCGCGTCCATGTCGACGTAGAGCGTCGAGATCGCGCCAGCAACGGCCGCGCGAGCGATATCCGTAAGATCGGTTACCGCGCGCCCCGCCGCGCGCAGGTTCCCGAACTGCTCCTGACGCTCGGCAAGCTCCGCAGCGTAGTACGCGTCGAGAATCTCGCGGGCCGCGGCATCGAGTTCGCCCGCGCTGAGGTTGTCTGGGTTGCCGGAGATACCGTCTTCCAGGAGTTTCGCGTTGCGCGTCACCGAGCGGAAGAGGCCCTCAATTGGCTGGGCCGCCGCGAGGATCAGCGGGCCACGCGTACCGCGGAGCACCGGTGCGATTGCCCGATCGACGGCGCGGACGAAGCCGAGCAGGCGCGCGTCCTGACCCTCGGGGCCGTGCAGGCGGCGGCGGTGCGATTCCACGCCGGGATCCTCAACATTGAAGGCGTCGAGCAGGTCGCTCGGCAGTTCGGGCACCGGAAGCTCATTGCCTCGGTGATCGGGGCCGATCGCGATGAGTCTGACCGCGTTCTGGCTGAGCGCGAGCACCGTAGCATCGTGCGCGAAGGTGATGGTGCGCAGCAGCGGAACGACGCGGAAGTGGTTGCCCGAGAAATACTCCGACTCAAGCTCATTCGGGAGGCGGTAGGCAATAGTACGCTCCGGGCTCGCGAACACGACGAGGCTGTGCGACAGGTAGCGCCACAGCTGGGTGTCGTCGAGGAGGGCGCGAAGGCCTGCCTCGGTCTCGGCGATCTCCGCGGCGTCGCCTCCGTGTGCGGTGTGCTCGGCGACGGCCTCGCTCACGAGGTTGCCGAAGCTAATCCGGTTAGCCTCGGCTTCGGTCGTGACCGGAGATGTGCGCAGCACGATGGTGATGAGGTTCGGGCGCTCGGTCTGGGCGAGCTGCTCGATCTCGGAACGGAGCGGAATATCGGTGTGCATGGGCGATCCCCCTTCAACGTTGTCGTGGGACTGCGGGTTCGCGCCCCACTTCGTCGTGCCCCGAGGAGAAACTCCGGTAGGGGCCTTGTCCCTACCTTGCCCGATCCAGCTGAAAAAGGGAATGGTTACCCACTCGTGGCGTAGGTATACGCCAAGGGGGAGATAGGTAAACCCTGTTCCGATGGACATTGTGGTGCAGCGAGTGACAACTAGAAACCTGACCCGGACCGGGGGCGGGCATACTGTGTGACCCGATCAAGCGAGCAACAGGGTCAACGAACCGGCATCTTCCTTAGTTATCCTTTGTTGTTTTGCAGAGGTACTGCCCCTTCGTGGGGTGGGGGTTGGATTCGGCTCCTATCGTCCGAATGTGGTTGCGGCATGGGTATTTTGCCGAATCTGTCGCATAATCCGGGGAAATTCTGTTTCCTTTAGAGGTATTCTTCAGGGTTGTTGAAAATCGGATTGATCGCTCAGTCGACGAGCTTTGGCTGGGCTTCGCACCTGGGCTATGGGGGGCTGTTCCGTGAGATCAAAATGTTATCAATGTTAGTTAGCAATATTTAGTATTTCTCGACTACTCTGCAATCAGTACCAATCTTGTCCGGGCAACCACGGTGACCGGACGCCGGTGCCGTGGTGATTACTTCCCTCCACACCCCCTTACAAAGACGTAATGAGGAGCCCCCATCGATGTTGATGTACATAGCCAAGCGGATACTGGCGCTAATTCCAGTCTTGATAGTCGTCTCCGTAGTGATCTTCTCCATCTTGCATCTCACGCCGGGAGACCCAGCGCGGGCCATGCTCGGCGCAGACGCTCCAGCTGCACAGGTTGACGCGCTTCGCGAACGTCTCGGCCTCAACGATCCGCTTTTCGTCCAGTACTTTCATTGGATCGGCGGGGTGATGAAGGGAGATCTCGGAGAGTCCCTATTCCTGCGGAAGTCCGTCGGTGAGGCCATCATGGACAATGTTCAGCCAACAATGCAGCTGTCGCTGTTCGCGATCGTCGTGGCGTTGGTTCTCTCGATTCCATTTGGCACGTTGGCGGCGCGCTATCGAGGTCGCCTGCTCGACCAGATGGTGAACGGCTTCACTCTTGTGGGGCTTGCAGTTCCGAGCTTCGTTCTCGGTCTACTACTGATTCTCCTGTTCGGGGTATGGCTGCGCGTGCTCCCGGTCTCGGGGTATACGAACCCGCTTGACGACTTCGCGAAGGGAATGGCTTCGTTGCTCCTGCCTGCGATATCCCTCGGCGCGATTATTTCTGCGTACATCACCCGCACCACGCGTGCTGCCGTACTTGACGTTCTCAACGCGGAGTACATCGTGGCTGCGCGATCTCGAGGCGTCGGTGAGCGCCGGTTGCTCTTCTCCCACACTCTCAAGAATGCAGGCCTTCCGATCCTCACTGTCGTCGGCCTCACATTTGGGACGCTCG
>JAGNOB010000338.1 GCA_017990305.1 Leucobacter sp. | reverse complement strand
CCGGCGCTGTCGATCGCTGGGCTTGGTCCGGGGAATGCAAACGCATCGAATACCACCGCATCCACCGCCTCGACGTCGCGCTCCTGCTCCCTAGCAAGCCTGCGCTCTTCAAGCAGCAGCGCGCCGCGAAGCCTGCGCACCGCCACCGGATCGAGCCCGCCAATCACGCCACCGGCAAGACGCAGGACACCAGACGCGTCGAGTGGCGCGATGCCGATCGCGTGCTGTAGCAGCGCGACAAGCTCGCGCACAATCTGGTGCTCACGCAGTACAATTCCGCCCGCTGCAACACCGGCTGGCACCTGATGACCGGCGAGCAACCGCGCGACTCGCACGACCTCTGCACGAGTTCGACAGACCACAGCCATGTCACCCCACTCGAGTCGGGTACCACCGTCGAGGCCCAGCTTCCTGGCGCGCATTCGGTGGGCGATCGAGCCGAGTTGTTCGGCTGGCGAGGCAACCCGCGCAAATTCGACGCTGCTGCTACGACCGAGATCTTGCGCGGGTTCGGCGCCCCGATGGTCGACGATGCCCCCCGCACCAATCCGCCCGCTCAGCCCGCGCACGAACCCGCGTAGTTCAGATCCGTGACGATACACGGTCTCGAGCACGACCAGTTGGTCCGAGGCGCCAGGCGGAGGCGTCCACCCGCGCCGCGCAAGCTCGGTGCCCAACCCGGCGAGCACCCGTGTACGCTCGCCCTGAAATGCTCCGGTAGCAATATCAGGGTCGCCGAAGGCCCAGACCGCAGTGCCAGCGGACGCACATGCGGCGATCAGCGAGAGCTGGCCCTCCCCCAGCTCCTGGGCGTCATCGATGATGAGCAGCTTCGGGGCCGCAGCGTGCCCCTCGCGGATTGCCCTGGCCGCGAGCCTGATAAGCCCGCTCGAGCTCACCTCGCCCGAGCGCATCTCGGCGAGTGCGATCTGTACGTCATGCAGCAGGTGGAGCGCCTCGAGCCACCGCTCAACAAGAGCGGGATCAGGGCCCGCCGTGAACGCGTGCTGCCCTGACTCCGCGAGCACACGGGTGAGTTCGCCCGCGAGCGCCTCCGGTTCGAGGTCAAAATCATCGAGCACCCGCCACAGTTCGCGAAGTTCGGCACGGAACGGGGCGCTCAGTAGCACCTCTGCTGCGAGCCCGCCTTCAGGGCGCTGACCCGCGCCGTTGATCCGGGCCGATACGACCTCGGCTATCGCCTCGTCTTGGACAGTTCCAGTGAGGAGCCTCGGCGGCGCCTCTCCGGATTCCGCAGCCGCTCGTCCGAGCACCGAGAACGCGAAGGACGAGGCGGTGCGAACGGGGGCGCCTCCCATTGCGCGCGCGACGCGCGAGTGCACACGTTCCCGCAGCGCTGTGGCAACGAGCCGATTCGGCGCAAGCACGAGCACATCGCCCTCCACCCAACCGTCAAACTCGGTTGCGCGCGCGAAGCTCTCGACGACGAGTGCGGTCTTGCCACTCCCCGGTGCCCCAAGCACCCGAGCGTGCCTACGCGGGTCCAGGGCGAGCACGCGTGCCTGCGACGGGTCAAATGCGGTCATGCATTCAGCCTACTGAGCACCACCGACATCGGGGTGAGCCGTGTGGCATACTCAAAGTCGGCTCCGTGCATTGGCACGGCCTCAGAGTGGAGGAACGATGACTCAGGCTGCAAACGCGCTACCGCTGACCCCTGCGAGCGGCTCCGCGAAGAAGAAGCGTCGCGGGCTGCGCATCGTCGGGTGGATCCTCGCGGTGCTCGTCGTGCTCGCCCTCGTTGCGGCCGGCCTCGGCGTGTGGACAGTGCAGCGTTCCTTCCCCACGACGACGGGAACCATCACCGCCGCAGGGTTGACGAGCGATGTCACCGTGCAGCGCGACGAACGCGGTATTGCGACAATCACCGCCGACACGAGCGATGATCTGTTCTTCTCTCAGGGCTACGTGCACGCGCAGGATCGTTTCTGGGAGATGGACTTCCGCAGGCACCTCACGAGTGCTCGGCTCTCCGAACTCTTCGGCGAGTCGCAGCTCGGCACCGACACGTTTCTGCGTTCCCTCGGCTGGCACCGCATCGCCGAGCAGGAATATAAGGATATGAGCGCTGAGGCGCGCGCCTACTACGAGGCATACGCCGCCGGCGTCAACGCCTACATGAACGAGAACTCGGGAGCCGAGCTGTCGCTCGAGTACGCCGTGCTTGGCCTGCAAAACCCGGGCTACGAGCCGGAGCCGTGGGATCCCGTCGACTCGATCGCCTGGCTGAAGGCGATGGCCTGGGATCTCCGCACGAACATCGAAGATGAGACCGCACGCGCGCTGCAGGCGCAGTTCCTCGACGCCGACCAGCTCGCGGAGCTTTACCCGGGGTACCCCTTCGACGAGCACCCCGTGATCCTCGCAGACGACCCAGCTGGCCGTCGCGTCGTAGCCATCGGCAAGCTCGAACAGGGCGCCGCGTTCATCGAGGACAGCTTCTCGAAGCTCGTCGAATCGCTCAACCTCACGCCGCTCCAAGAGCTCCTCGACAAGGCTGACGCACTCATCACCTCGCAAGCCGAGGGCGTCGGCTCCAACTCGTGGGTCGTATCCGGCGAGCACACAACCACGGGCAAGCCACTGCTCGCGAACGATCCACACCTCGGAGCGGCGCTCCCCTCGGTCTGGACCCAGATGCAGCTGCGCTGCTCGACAGTCTCCGAGGCGTGCCCGTTTGACGTCGCCGGATACAGCTTCTCCGGGCTGCCTGGCATCGTCATCGGTCACAACCAAGACATCGCGTGGGGCTTCACCAATCTCACCACCGACGTCGCCGACCTCTTCGTCGAGAGCGTCGACGGCGACAGGTACTGGTACGACAACGAGTGGCACGACATGACCACCCGCGAGGAGACCATCAAGGTTGCCGGCGGCAAGGACGTGAACATCACCGTGCGCGAGACCGGGCACGGGCCAATCGTTTCCGGCCTCACCGGCGAGTTCACCGAGATCGCCGCGAGCCCGCGCGCCGAGACGCCCGAGGGCAAGATCCTGCCTGTCGGCCCCGGAGACATGGGCGGCAACATGCCCTACACGGAGGCCGCGCTCGCGCTGCGGTGGACGGCGCTCGACGCAGGATCCACCCCCGAGGCGATCTTCATGCTCAACCGAGCCGAGAACTTCACGGACTTCCGCGAGGCGGCCAGCAACTTCGACGTGCCGGGCCAGAACCTCATCTACGCCGACCCCGAGGGCAACATCGGCTACCAGGCACCGGGCAAGCTCCCGATCCGGGCTTCGGGCCAGGAGGGGTACCTCCCCACGCCGGGCTGGAGCAGCCAGTACGACTGGCAGGGCTTCATCCCCTTCGAGG
>JAGNOB010000022.1 GCA_017990305.1 Leucobacter sp. | reverse complement strand
AGCGGGAAGCACAGCTGAGATGGCGTCACGGGTCACTGGAATGCCAGCCTCAAGCGCGGCGTCAACACCGGTGAGGATGTCGCGCATTGCCGCTGCGGCGTCAGCGTTGGTCTCTGAGAGCTCGTCAGTCACGCCGTCGACGCCGATTTTGTCGAGCTTGTCGATGGTGATGAGCGCGCCGGCCTGCTCCTCGGCGGTGAAGCCGCAGTGTTCGAGCAGACCGAAGAGGATGCGCCTGTCGTTCACGCGGATCACGCAGTCCTTGAGCCCGAGCTGCGCAAGCGCCTGCGACGTCGCGGTGATGAGTTCGATCTCTGCGATCACGCCGGACTCGCCAATGATGTCGATATCGGCTTGCACGAACTGGCGGTACCGGCCCTTCTGCGGGCGCTCAGCGCGCCACACAGGCCCAATCTGGATTGACCGAAACACGGGTGACAGCTCGGCACGGTGCGTCGCGTAAAAGCGCGCGAGCGGAACGGTGAGATCGAAGCGCAGGCCGAGGTCGGCGAGCTGCTCGGGGTCGCCGGCGTCAACGGCTGCGGCGAGCGCCTCCGACTTGATGCCTCGTTTGAGTATCGAGAAGCTCAGCTTCTCGTTGTCTCCCCCAAGACCCGAGTGCAGCCGCGCGTGATCTTCGACAACGGGCGTCTCGATCTCGTCAAAGCCGTGTGAGCGGTAGACGCCTCGGATGATTCCGAGCGCGTGCTCGCGACGGGCTTTGTCGGCGGGCAGGAAGTCGCGCATGCCGCGCGGCGGGTTCACTGGGTTAGCCATGCGGTCCATTCTTCCATGTTGTGACCCGGGTGGAGCACGGCAGGGTCAGCGCGCGCCTGGCGCTGATGCGCGGCCGATGGCGCGCGCGGCCTCGTGCACGGCCTCACCGTACTCGACGTATCGCTCCGGCACGATTCGGCTTGACGGCCCGGAGACCGACACGCTTCCGAGCGGATCACCCCCTGGGCCCAGAATTGCGGCGCCGAGCGACGTGATCCCGGTGCTGAGGCCTTCTTCGTTGATCGAATACCCTCTCGCCCGCACTACCCTGATCTCTTCGAGCAGCACTGTGGGGTCGGTGAGTGTTCGCTCTGTGACGCTGTCGAGCGAGCTTTCGAAGTAGCGATGGATGTACGAGTCCTCCGCAGCGGCGAGGTACGCGAGTCCCGTCGCTGAGGCGTGCAGTGGGATCTTGCTTCCCAGTGGGAGGAAGGCACGCAGCACGTGCGGCGTGTCTAGCCGCTCTGCGAGTATGAGAACGTCTCCGTCGGGAATCGCGAGGTGCACGGTCTCGGTCGTTGCGAGCTGCAGAGCGTTCATCGGCGCGATCGCGATATCGCGCAGCGTGCTCATCGCGCCGCTGCGCACCGCGACAGCATAGGCGTGGGCTGTGAGCGACCACAGCTTGCTGGAGTCGTCTTGCTCGACCCACCGGAGTTCCGCGAGGGTGGTAAGGGCGCGCAGCACCGTGGCTTTGGATGCGCTGAGTTCTCGCGCCAGCTCAGATAGGCCGACAGGCTGGTCGTCGGAGACAGCTTCGATCACGCGGACCGCAGTCACCACACTTTGGGTACTCATGGTTCAATCATCGCGCGTACTGGCCTTGACGGAAAGCTGAGGAGCCCATACGTTAGTCGGAACGCGAAGTGAACCGTCGGTTTAACTAGCGAACCGAGGGGTTTCGCGTTCACGAACTCCTGAGTGAAAGGTTGGCCAATGACGGCCCAAATCATCGCACTGCTGTTGTTCGTCGGAGTGTTCGTCCTCGCAACGTTGCGTAAGGTGCACCTCGGCGTCATTATGTTTGCGGCCGCGGCCGCAGTGGGACTCTGGCTCGCCCAGATGAGCCTGCCGGATGTCATCGCGGGCTTCCCCGTGTCGCTCCTCGTACTCCTCGTCGGGGTGACGTATTTCTTCGGCATCGCCCAGTCAAACGGGACCGTCGACATCATCATTGAGCGAGCGGTCAACGTAGTCGGCGACCGCGCTGCCCTGCTGCCGCTCGCCTTCTTCATTCTCACCGCGGGAATCAGCGCGATGGGCTCTCCACTCGCGGGCCTCGTCATGGCCCCGGTAGGCATGCCACTCGCGAAAAAGTACGGGATCGACCGGATGCTCATGGGGCTCGCGATCGGTTCCGGCCTGAGCGCCGGCGCGTTCGCACCCACCAGCCTCTTCGGCATCGTCACCTACGGCACGGCTCACTCCGTAAACATCGACCTCAACCCACTCACGCTCTTTGCAGTCGCCGTCGGAGCGAACCTGCTGTTGCTCGTCGCCGCCTACGTCATGTTCGGCGGCCTCGCCCTGTTCCGCAGGCGCGGGCCCGGACTGCTCCCAGAGAACCTCCCACAGCTGAGCGCAACGAAGCCGGGCCCGCAGCACCCGTTCGAGCGCGAGGGGCACACCGCGCAGAGCAGGCATGCTGTCACCTCAGGCATCCAAACCCTCGAAGACCCGAGCCTCAGCACGCCGACGCCAACCCGCATGAACGGGGTGCAGGTCGCAACGGTCTTGTGCATGCTCGGCCTCATCGCGAGCGTCATCGTGCTTGCCGCGCTCGATCTCAGCCCCGACATTGGGGTGCTGTGCTTCGCGTTCGGCACCGTGCTCACGCTCATCAACCCCAGCGCTGGCAAGCAGGCCGTCGCGAAGATCGACTGGTCGACCGTGCTCATGGTTGGCGGCATCATTACGTTCGTCGGCGTGCTCGAGCACATGGGCGCCGTTGACCTGCTCGGCGAGGCTGCAAGCAATGTGGGCACTCCCCTGCTCTCGGCCTTCGTCATCTGCCTCATCGGCGGGCTCATCTCCGCGTTCGCTTCGACGACAGGCATGCTCGCGGCACTCGTACCGCTCGCGATCCCACTCGTCGCTTCCGGTGACATCGCCGGCTGGGCCGTCATCGCCGCGCTCGGCGTCTGCTCGTCAATCGTCGATGTGTCGCCCTTCTCCACGGTCGGCGCGACGCTCGTCGCAACCGTCGACGAAGACGAGCGCCCGAGAATGAACCGCCTACTGACCCGCTGGGGCCTCTCGATGGTGATCGTCGGGCCAGTGCTGCTCATCGGCGCCCTCGTCCTCCCAACGATGCTCTAACCCACAACCCGAAACGGATCCACCATGCTTCCCCTGAGTTCTGTTCGCATCATCGACCTCAGCCGCGCGCTTGCCGGCCCACACTGCACCGCGCTGCTCGCCGACCTCGGCGCCGATATCGTCAAGGTCGAGTCCGGCCGAGGCGGCGACCCGGCTCGCGCCTGGCCTCCGTTCGAGAACGAACACAGCCTGTACTTCGATTCGGTCAATCGGAACAAGCGTTCCATCGCATTGGATCTCTACAGCGCCGCAGGAACAGCGATCCTCGACCTCCTCCTCAAGGACGCCGACGCCCTCGTTGAGAACTTCAAGCCGGGCACCCTTGCGGCGATGGGATACACCGAGGAGCGCCTGCGCGAACTCAACCCGCGGCTCATCGTTGCCTCTGTCACCGGCTATGGAGATACCGGGCCGCTCAGCGAGCGGCCCGGGCTCGACCAGGTGATCCAGGCGGTTTCCGGGATCACCTCGGTCACCGGCCCCGCAGATGCGAGCGGATACCGGGTTGGACTTCCCATCGTGGATCTCACGAGCGGGATGACGGCCGCGATTGGCCTCCTCGCTGCGCTCCTCGGGAGAGAACGCACTGGATCCGCTGAGAAACAGATCGGCCGTGTCTCGACCTCGCTCTATGAGACGGCGCTGAGCCTCTCGGTGTTTCAGGGGCAAGCCGCCCTCACGAACGGGACGGTGCCCAGGCCACAGGGCAATGACCATCCGAGCATTACGCCATATGGCGTGTTCAAGACGCGCTCCGAACCAATCGTGGTTGCGGTGACGACGCCGGCGCACTGGCGGAGTTTCTGCGATGCACTCGGCTCTGAGGCGTTGTTTGCCGATCCACGCTTCCGTTCAGGCAGAGAGCGCACAGAGCACCGAACCGCGCTCAATGAACTCATCACTGATCTGCTCGCAGAGCAGAGCGCTGAGTCCTGGATCGAGGCGCTCAACGCCGTCGGTATCCCCTGCGGCGCGATCCACGACTACGGTCAGGTATTCGCGCATCCGCACACCGCGGCGCTGGACATGATCACGGAAACCAAGCGGGGTGACGGGAGCGAGCTCCGGCTGCTTCGCGGCCCGTTGAGCCTCGACGGCGCCGCGACCGGCGTTCACCGCCCGCCCCCGCTGTTCGGCGAACACGGGCACGAGGTGCTGCAGGAGTTGGGGCTCCCCCAAAGCGAGATAGACACCCTCGTGACAGACGGAGTGCTCGCTGGGGCCCCCACCGCAGGAGACCAGCGATGACCGCCGGCCAGATCGACGTCTCGGTGAAAGCCGGTATCGGCGCAATCGAGATCAACCGTCCAGCGAAGCGCAATGCGCTCACGCCGGAACTGTGCGACGAAGTCGCGGACGCAGTGAGGGGGCTGGACAGCGACCCCGATGTCCGAGCGATCACCCTCACCGGGGCAGGCGGTGACTTCTCGGCCGGGGCCGACATCGCCGACCTCCCCCGGGTTCTCTTCGACAGCTCGGGCGGCAACGACGCCGGTCGCTCAGGGTTCGACCACCTCACAGCTGCCGACCTAGCACTCGGAGTCGCGACAAAACCAACCATTGCTCTCGTGCAGGGCATCTGTATGGGAGGCGGGTGGCAGCTCGCCTCTGCCTGCGACATCGTGCTGTGCTCGGACAACGCCAAGATTGCGATCACCCCCGCGCTGATTGGTATCGTCTACCCCCGGCGCGGCGTCGACCGTCTCGTGCGGCTCGTCGGTGCGAGTCGCGCGAAGTACCTGTTGTACAGCGGAGCCAGGGTTTCACCCGTCGATGCGGAGCGATGGGGGCTCGTCACGGCGCTGCTCCCGGCGGCAGAGTTCGCCGCCGAGAGCGCACGCTTCGTCACACAGGTCGCCGCGAACTCGCCGTACTCAGTTCGCACAACCAAGCGACTCATCGATGCGGGCACAGGCTCGGAGGGGCGAGGCGGCAGTGCTCTCGACGCCGCGTGGGGCACGGTATGGGCGGAAATGCCGGCCAATCCCGATTTCGCTGCGGGACAGGCGGCATTCCTTACCGGACAGAAACCGGAGTTTTCTTGGCATTGAGCTGCCGCACGCGCGTCCGCGGCGACGGCCCCTCACTTAGTGAGAGGAGGGAGGCTCGGCGCCGTACCCGGTGAGCTCACGCACCTCCATCTCTGCCGCCAGCTTCTTGGACTCGACGGTCTTGTCGGTGACCGAGACGATCCATGCCAGGAAGAACCCGACAGGGATAGAGACAATCCCGGGGTTCGACAGTGGAAAGACCGCGAAGTCGACGTTCTCGCCAAACATGGAGTTCGGGGAGCCAGACACAACGGGCGAGAGTGCGATCAGTCCAACGGCCGTAACGAGGCCCCCGATCATCGACCACACCGCGCCACGGGTCGTGAACCGCTTCCAGAAGAGCGAGAAGAGGATCGTCGGCAGGTTTGCCGAGGCTGCGACCGCGAACGCGAGCGCCACCAAAAAGGCCACGTTCTGTCCTTGCACCCCGATTCCGCCAGCGATCGCAACGAGACCAATGACAACCGTGGTGTAGCGCGCGACACGGACTTCCTGCTTCTGCGTCACCTTGCCCTTCTTGATCACGTTCGAGTAAATGTCGTGAGCGAAGGCCGCGGATGCAGTGATCGTGAGCCCCGCGACAACCGCGAGGATCGTCGCGAAGGCGACAGCGGAAATAATGCCGAGCAGCACTGGCCCACCAAGCTCCGCCGCGAGCAACGGTGCCGCAGAGTTCACGCCCCCCGGAGACGAGACGATGGTTTCGGGCCCGACAAAGGCGGCTGCGCCATATCCGAGAACGAGCGTGAACAGGTAGAAGATCCCGATCAGCCAGATCGCCCACACCACGGATTGGCGGGCGGCCTTCGCCGTGGGCACGGTGTAGAACCGCATGAGCACGTGCGGCAGACCCGCCGTGCCAAGCACTAGAGCGAGCGCCAACGACACAAAGTCGATGGGGAGCGCACCGTATTGAATGCCCGGCGCGAGAATGGCGTCGCCGTTCGTGTTTTCGGGGTGTGAGACGGCGGCTTCGAGCACCGCAGCGAAGTTGAACCCCTTGAGCGCAAGCACCCATACGGTCATCGCGCCCGCGCCAAGAATCAGGAGGGCTGCCTTGATGATCTGCACCCAGGTCGTCCCCTTCATGCCACCGATGAGCACGTAGAGGATCATGACGAGCCCGACAACCGCTACCACGAGTGACTGGCCCCAACCGGCGTCGACGCCGAGCAGCAGCGACACAAGTCCACCAGCTCCGGCCATCTGCGCGAGCAGGTAGAAGAAAGTAACCGCGAGCGTCGTCAGTGACGCCGCCATGCGCACTGGCCGCTCCTTGAGCCTAAACGAGAGCACATCTGCCATCGTGAACTTCGCGGTGTTGCGCATGAGCTCTGCAACGAGCAGCAACGCAACTAGCCAGGCGACAAGAAACCCGATGGAGTACAGGAATCCGTCGTAGCCATTCACTGCGATCGCACCACAAATGCCCAGGAATGACGCCGCAGAGAGGTAATCCCCTGCGATTGCGAGACCGTTTTGCCTGCCAGTGAACGACCTGCCTCCGGCGTAGAAGTCCGCCGCAGTGCGGTTGTTCCGACTCGCACGAACGACGATGACCATCGTCACCGCGACAAACAACAGGAAGATGGAAATGTTCAGTACCGGGTTTTGTTCAGCTGCGCCCACCGTTTTGAACGGCCCGAACGCCACAAAGCTCGAAGCTTCAATCACATTCATTTCGAATCTCCTTCAACGTCGATCGTTGGGGCCATCACTTCGAGCTCAACGCGCAGCGATTCCGCGAGCGGATCGATGCGTCGATTCGTGTACATCACGTATGCGGTCGTAATGGCGAACGTGGTCAGGAATTGCAGCAGCCCAAACCAGATCCCCACGTTCATGCCAAGGAGCGGTTGGGCCATGAACTCATGCGCGTACGCCCCGAGGAACACGTACAGCATGAACCAGGCGAGAAACGCCGCCGCCAGCGGAAACACGAACGTTCGCAGTCGGCGTTTCAGTTCTTGGAATTCCGGCCTGGCTTGAAATTCCACGTAGTCGATGGAGGGTGTCGCGCCCTCCACCGTTGAGCGATTTTCATCGGACATTTGGGCCTCCTTGCCCTCTTCCGGATGTCAAGGTGCACAGCGAGCGTTCTACGATGAGCGGCTGGAGCCTTGAAAACCACAGCTATGCGGTCTGGTTTCGATGCTAGAAACCGTGATATGCATGTAGTACCCCCGAAAGTTGGGAAGCCGGTGATGTCTTCTCTCAACAAAACGAGCCAGCAAATCATGCAGGACGCTGTGACAGCGTTTTCACTCGAAACACGATTTCCTCTGGCCTTCGGAGGCTATGAATCTAACGGCATCACCACGGTGAGTGCGCTCCGCGGAACCCATGGATTGAGCCTGCAAGGCCTGCGCGTGGCCGACCGGCGGGGGCTCGGCGGGAAGGCCATGGTTGAACACCGCCCCAGGTTCACGCGGGACTACCTATCCTCGCGTCGCATCAGTCACGACTACGACGCAGAGATCGGGGCGGAAGACATCGTCATGCTTGTGGCTGTGCCAGTTGTCGTCGAGGGCGAGACTCGCGCAGTTCTCTACGGCGGCACCCGTGGTGAAGCACCACCAGACGAGTCGTTTCTGCGCGCCGCCGCCGGGGTCTCCCAAACACTCGCAGACGAGATCTATCGCGAGGACGCCAAGGGCCATTCGCCCCCTGAAGCGACCGCGTCCGATCTCCCTGGGCCGCTCCTCGAGGAACTGCGCAACAGCCATGCGGAGATTCGGCGGATCGCAGCCGAGACGACCGACCCCGTCGCGCGGGAACGCCTGTCAATGTTGGATCACAGGCTCGCTACCCTCGGCCGAGATCGGGAGCCGCACGACACCATTCACCTCACGGCTCGCGAACTCGACGTGCTCACGCACGCCGCGCTGGGTGGTACAAACGCTGAAATTGGGGTCGTGCTTGGCATCGCCGAGAGCACCGTGAAGAGCTATCTGAAGACAGCGATGAGCAAGTTTGAGGCGTCGAATCGCTTCGCCGCTGTCGCAGCTGCTCGCAGTTTCGGTCTCATCCCCTAGCCCGAGGCCGCCGACGACTTCCTTGGCCGTCAACGCTAAGACGATCCCTCCCCAGGTTACTGACGGGCAAGGGTGAAGCCCCGGGCCGCTCGACGATTCGAGCAGCCCGGGGCTTCACAGCGCACGCTAGTGGTTTACCGGCGGCTCCGCACCGTATCCGGTCAGGGCACGCACCTCCATTTCGGCCGCGAGCTTCTTCGACTCCCGCTTCGGGTCGGTCACTGAGCCGAGCCACCCGAGGAAGAACCCGAGCGGGATCGACACGATTCCAGGGTTCTTGAGCGGGAAGATCGCGAAGTCGACTCCAGCTCCGAGCATCGCGGTCTCATTGCCCGACACCACGGGAGAGAACGCGATGAGCAGCACAGCTGCGAGCAGCCCGCCCACCATCGACCACACCGCTCCGCGCGTCGTGAACTTCGACCAGAACAGCGAGTACAGGATCGTTGGCAGGTTCGCAGAAGCCGCTACCGCGAATGCTAGTGCGACGAGGAACGCGACGTTCTGTCCCTGCACCCCGATACCGCCGAGGATCGCCGCCGCACCGATGACAAGCGTCGTGATCTTTGCAACGCGCACTTCCTGCTTTGCAGTGGCCTTGCCTTTCTTGATGACGCTGTTGTAAATGTCGTGAGCGAACGAGGCTGACGCGGTGATGGTGAGCCCCGCGACCACGGCGAGGATCGTCGCGAACGCAACGGCCGAGATGAAGCCGAGCAGCAACGGACCGCCGAGTTGGGCGGCGAGCAGGGGCGCTGCCGAGTTTTGGCCGCCAGGCGCATTCATGATCGTCTCCGGGCCAACGAGTGCGGCAGCACCGTAGCCGAGCACCAACGTGAAGAGGTAGAAGATGCCGATGAGCCAGATGGCCCAGACCACAGAGCGTCGCGCTTCCTTCGCCGTTGGCACCGTGTAGAAACGCATGAGTACGTGCGGGAGACCTGCTGTTCCCAGCACGAGGGCAAGGGCGAGCGAAACGAAGTCAAGCGGGTTTCCGCCGTACTGCAGCCCAGGTGCGAGGATCGCATCGCCGTTTGTGTTCTCTGGGTGATTGACAGCGGCTTCAAGCACCGCAGCGAAGTTGAACCCCTTGAGCGCGAGCACCCAGACCGTCATCGCACCGGCGCCGGCAATGAGCAGCACCGCCTTGATGATCTGAACCCACGTTGTGCCCTTCATGCCGCCGATAAGGACGTACAGGATCATGACGACACCGACCACTGCGACGACGAGCGATTGTCCGAGCTTGTCATCAACCCCGAGCAGCAGCGACACAAGTCCACCTGCGCCGGCCATCTGTGCAAGGAGGTAGAAGAACGAGACGGCGAGCGTCGTCAGCGCAGCAGCCATGCGCACGGGGCGCTGGCGCAGCCGGAACGAGAGCACGTCGGCCATCGTAAATTTCGCGGTGTTGCGCATGAGCTCAGCGACGAGCAGCAGCGCGACCAGCCACGCTACGAGGAACCCGATTGAGTAGAGAAACCCGTCGTAGCCGTAAATGGCGATCGCACCACAAATGCCGAGAAACGATGCCGCTGACAGGTAGTCTCCAGCGATGGCAATGCCGTTCTGCCTGCCAGTAAACGACCGGCCTCCCGCATAAAAGTCTGCAGCGGTACGGTTGTTACGGCTTGCCCGGATCACGATGACCATCGTCACAGCGACGAAGGCGAGGAAGATCGAGATGTTCAAAATGGGGTTCTGATCCCCAGAAACCTGCGTGGTAAACATGGTGGCCTGATTCATCGTGCGCCTCCCAGTGTGTTCGTTGGTGCGTCGCCGGCTGCGGCGAGCGCTTCGAGTTCGGCGCGCAGCGCTGTCGAGGCGGGGTCCAACCGCCGGTTCGCGAAGCTCACGTACCACATGGTGATGCCGAAGGTGGTGACGAACTGGGCGAGGCCCAGCCAGAGCCCGACGTTCATGCCGAGCAGGGGCTTCGCCATAAATGCGTGGTTGTAGGCGCCGAGTATGACAAAGCCTAGGAACCAAACAATGAATGCAACGGCAAGCGGAAAGGTGAATCGGCGGAACCGAGATTTCAGCTCTTGAAACTCGGGTTGCGCTTGGAATGCTTCGTAATCGATTGGGGTGTCTGGGCGCGCTTCAGCGCTACCTTCACCACCTGTTGGATCTGTATTCATGGGGCCTCCTTGCCTCACGGTGTGGATCAAAAGGTTCGTGCGCTACTGCGGCAGCGTGACAACGTTCGTCGGCGGTGCCGAGACGGTTGTCGAGAGCGCCTCGATGAACTCGTCAACGACGCTGGTATCCTCGATCGTTGCCGGCACGGTGTACTCCTCGCCGTCGACGATCTGTCGCATGGTTTTGCGCAGGATCTTCCCCGAACGGGTCTTGGGGAGTCTGTTCAGCACCGTGACATCGCGGAAGGACGCGACGGGGCCGACGTGCTCTCGAATGAGGGCTATGAGTTCGCTCGCAAGCTGTGCGCTTGGGATGTCTGAGCCGCGTGAGATGGTGACGAAGCCGGCCGCGCGCTGTCCTTTGAGCTCGTCGGCGATCCCGATCACAGCGCACTCTGCGACGGCCGGATGCTGGGTGAGTACTTCCTCGAGCGATCCGGTCGACAGTCGGTGACCTGCGACGTTGATGACGTCGTCGGTGCGGCCCATCACGAACAGGTGCCCGTCCTCGTCGAAGTGGCCGGCGTCGCCGCTCGCGTAGTAGCCGGGGAACGCGGCGAGGTAGGAGTCGATGAAGCGTTGC